>JAUIEE010000615.1 GCA_030428965.1 bacterium
GGTGGTCTCGGAGGACCCGGAGATCAAGTGGCAGAGTCGGGGGCCCTGGAGGGACTCGGACCGCTGGCTGTCCATCTGGAGCGGTCTCGCCTGCGCCCTCGGTATCGGAGTCTGGCTGTTCAACTGTCTCCTGCAGGTGGGATTCGGCAACGTGGTGCGCGAGATCCACGAGAATGGACACGCCGATTGGGAGGAGCTCTTTCGGCCCCGTGGACGCTGGTTCAAGATGGTCTTCGGCACCCTCTTCCAGAGGACGGTCCAGCTGGTTGCGGCGCTGCCCCTGCTCGTCTTGGTGGGCACACCGATCGGGGTCGCCCGGATGGTGGACCTGGCCTGGCTGGGGACCGGCGTCGGCGTCTTCCTCGGCCTCCTGTACCTGCCCGTGGCCGTGTACGTGATGCTTGGCGTCAGCCTGGTCGTGCCGGCCGTGGCCCTCGATGGGCTGGATCCGGTTCAGGCGCTGCGCCGCTCCTGGGCCCTGACCGACGGGCGGCGGCTGCCCCTGCTCGGCTACCGGATCGTGACCTGGCTGGCCGGGATCTCGGGCCTGCTTCTGTGCTGTGTCGGGGTCTTCGGCACCGCCGTGTGGGCACGGACGGCCTGGTTCGAGAGCTACGTGCGCCTGATCGGGTCCGAGCCGGGGGCCGCTTCCGAGGAACCCTCGTCCAGCGGGTCGGACTCGGGCACCCCCTTGGGCTAGAATCTCACGCCCCCCAGGGGGGAGGGTCCAGGCCGGGCCTGCTCCCCCCGCGTGCCCATTGAACCGGTGGCAGGAAGACAACCCAAAATGACCAAGGAAGGAGTCGTGCAAGCCGATCCGAAGACCGCCCAGCTCGTCTACGACGGCAAGACCTACGAGTTGCCCGTCGTGATGGGCACGGAGGGCGAGCGCGCGATCGACATCAGCAAGCTGCGCGCGGAGTCCGGGCTGATCACCATGGACCCGGGCTTCGGGAACACCGGGGCCTGCTCCAGCTCGATCACATTCATCAACGGGGAGAAGGGCATCCTGCGCTACCGGGGCTACCCGATCGAAGAGCTCGCCACCAAGAGCACCTTCCTGGAGGTGGCTTGGCTCCTGCTCTACGGGGAGCTGCCCAGCGAGAGCGAGCTGGTGGAGTTCAAGGAAGAGGTGACCCACCACACGATGCTGCACGAGGATTACCGCCGGCTCTTCGGCTTCATGCCCAAGAACGCCCACCCGATGCCGGTCTCCGCGGCTGCGGTGGCGGCCCTCTCGACCTTCTACCGGGAAGCGGACAATGAAGAGCTGATTCACCGCGCCATCGTGCGGCTGTTGGCCAAGATGCCGACCATTGCCGCCAACGCCTACAAGCACTCGATCGGCCAGCCCACGATCTACCCGCGCAACGACCTGGACTACTGCTCGAACTTCGTGCACATGATGTACGCGACCCCGTGCGAGGAGTACGAGGTCGATCCGGTGATCGCCAAGGCGCTCGACCTGCTCCTGATCCTGCACGCCGACCACGAACAGAACTGCTCGACCAGTACGGTGCGGCTGGTGGGAAGCTCCCAGTCCAGCCTGTATGCCACGATCGCTTCGGGGATCAGCGCCCTGTGGGGACCTCTACACGGAGGAGCGAACCAGAAGGTGATCGAGATGCTCGAGCGCATCCAGCGCGAGGAGGGCAGCGCGGACGTTTTCCTGTCACGGGCCAAGGACAAGAACGACATCACGCGTCTCATGGGGTTCGGACACCGGGTCTACAAGAGCTACGACCCGCGCGCCGCGATCCTCAAGGAGACCTGCAAGGAGATCCTCGCGCGCGTGGGCGGATCGGGGCAGCTGTTCGACATCGCGATGCGCCTCGAGGAGATCGCGCTCTCCGACGACTACTTCATCGAGCGCAAGCTGTACCCGAACGTCGACTTCTACTCCGGGGT
>JAUIEE010000166.1 GCA_030428965.1 bacterium
GGGCAGCCGCTTGCGTCCGACGGTGACGGCCCTGGGTCCGGGGGCCAGGCGCTCCCCGTCGCAGCTCCGGCAAGAGCGCTTGCGCATGAAGCGCTCCAGGATGCTGCGCCATTCGGGATCTTCCGCCTTGGCGTGCCAGGCGTCCACGTGCCCGCACAGGCCGGGCCAGTCCGCGGTGAAGCTCTCGTGCAGCTCGAAGCGGCCTCCCTCCTTGTCGATCTCGACCCGGTAGCTGGCCTTGGCCCCTTCCCCGAACAGCAACAGACGCCGGGCCTTCTCCGAGAGCGCCTCGAACGGCCGGGTAAGGGAAATGCGGTGGGAACGGGCCACGGTACGCAAGAGGTTCTCGTAGTAGCCCTTGCCCTTGGTGAGGTAACGACCGAGCTTGCCGCCGATGGCGGTGTTCGCCGCGCCGGCGTCCGCGACGAGCGGTGCCTCGGGGTGATCGATCAGGAGCTCGGGCTCGGTGCGCCACATGACCCCCAGACCTTCGCAGGTCGGGCAGGCTCCCACGTGGGCGTTGAAGGAGAAGTGCCTGGGCTCGAGCTCCTCCTCCAGGTGAAAGCCGCACTGGGTGCAAGCGCCCTTGGTGCTGAACTCCAGGCGCACGCCGTCGCTTCCCTTGACCACCACGCTCACCCTTCCCCCGGCGATGGTCACGGCCTGCTCGACCGCTTCGGCCACACGTGCGCGCGTCTCGGAGGTGATCTTGACCCGATCGACCACCAGGTCCACGCTCATGCCCGCGGAGAGCGCGGGCAGCTTGCGATCCAGGCGCACCTCGCGCCCGTCGATCAACACGCGCACGAATCCGGCCGAGCGCCAGGCCTCGCTGGCCTTCGTGAAGGCCTCGGCGAAATCCGACGGCTCCCGCAGTCCCGGTCCGAACACCGGCGCAACGACCCAGGCACTCTCCCCTTCCAGCTCGCGCACCACCTTGGCCGTCACGCGGCTGGGATCCGTGCGCACCAGCTTCTCGCCGTGCTGCGGACAGCGGCGGACCCCCGCCCGGGCGTAGAGCACCCGCAGGTGATCGTGGATCTCGGTCGTCGTCGCCACGGTCGAGCGTGGATGCCCGACCGAGGTCCGCGCCTCGACCGCCACGCTGGGGCCCAGCCCTTCGATGCGCTCCACCGGGGGCCGGTCCCGGGAAGCCAGGAACTGGCGCGCATAGGTGGAGAGCGACTCGACGAAGCGCTGCTTGCCGGCCGCGTGGATCGTGTCCAGGGCCAGCGAGCTCTTGCCCGAACCACTCGGGCCCGTCACGACCGTCAGGGCATTGCGCGGCAGGCTGCAGCTGATGTTCTTCAGGTTGTGGGTGTTGGCGCCCACGACCTCCAGCTCGTCCCGGCGGCGGATGGGAGGCAGGCTCGCACGTGACGCCTCCAGAGGACCGCGCCCCGCACTCAGCTGCCGCAGGGCCTCTCCGGTTCGCGAGCGCTTGACCTTGCGGATCTCGTCCGGAGTCCCCGTGGCCACGATCTTGCCCCCGCGACTTCCGCCGTCCGGCCCCAGGTCGATGACGTGGTCGGCCACGCCGATCACGTCGAGGTTGTGCTCGATGACGATCACGCTGTGTCCCTGGTCCACGAGCCGCTGCAAGCCTTCGACCAGCTTGCGCACGTCGTGGGCGTGCAGCCCCGTGGTCGGCTCGTCCAGGAGGTAGATCGTGTGCTTGCGCGAGCGGCGCTGGAGGTGCTTGGCCAACTTGACCCGCTGGGCCTCGCCGCCCGAGAGGGTGGTCGAGGGTTGGCCCAGCTGCAGGTATCCCAGGCCGACTTCCACCAGGGCCGACAGCGGCCGCTCGATCTTGGGATGGTCGCGGAAGAGTCCATGGGCTTCCTCGATCGTCAGGGCCAGCACGTCCGCAATCGAGTGCTCGCGGTAGCGAATGGCGAGCGTCTCCGACTGGAAGCGGTGACCTCCACACTCCTCGCAGGGCACGGTGACCGGGGCCAGAAACTGCAGCTCCACGAACTGTGCTCCGGCTCCCTGGCAGGCCTCGCAACGACCCCCTTCGACGTTGAACGAGAAGCGTCCTGGGGACCAGCCGCGCATGCGCGCCTCCGGCAGGTTCGAGAACAGGTCCCGAATCGGCGTGAAGGCACCGGAGTACGTGGCCGGATTGGAGCGCGGCGTACGACCGATGGGAGAACTGTCGATGAAGATGAGGTCCTCGACGTGCTCCAGGCCCTCGACCGCCTGAACCGGCTCCGGGGCAGGCGCTTCGCGTCCCAGGTGCCGGGCGATGGCCCGCTGCAGCGTGTGGTGCACGAGCGTGGACTTGCCCGAGCCGCTCACCCCCGACACGACGGTGAACAGCCCCAGGGGAAACGTCGCGTCCACGCCGCGCAGGTTGAAGCCCGTTGCCCCGAGCACGCGCACCGCGTGGCCGTTGCCCGTCCGTTCCGTCTCGGGCCGCGGCATGGTCAGCTCGCCCCGCAGGAGCTCACCGGTAGGAGAGTTGGCTTCGGCCACGGCGGCGGGGGTTCCGGCCGCAACCACGTGCCCGCCGTGACGTCCGGGCCCGGGACCGATGTCGATCACCCAGTCGGCCGCACGCAGGGTGGCCTCGTCGTGCTCCACGACCACGACCGTGTTCCCGCCGTCGCGCAACCCTTCGAGGGCTCCGAACAGTCGACCGTGGTCGCGTGCGTGCAAGCCGATCGAAGGCTCGTCCAGCACGTAGGTCACGCCCTGCAGACCGGCCCCCAGCTGAGCCGCCAGACGGATCCGCTGGGCCTCACCTCCGGACAGCGTGTCCGCGGCGCGCTCGAGGGCCAGGTACTCGAGCCCCACCTGCCGCAGGAAGCCCAGCCGTCGGTGCACCTCCCTCAGCAGGTTCTCGCCGATCGTCTCTTCGCGCTTGGACAGGGACAGCCCCTCGAGCACGCCGCCGAGCTCCTCGATCGGATGGCCAAGCAGCTCGCCCAGGCTGACCCCTCCGAAGAGCACCGCGTTGGCGAAACGGTTGAGCCGCGAGCCTTCACACTCGGGACATGGAGCTCGCTCCACGAAACGCTCGACGTACTTCTTGCGATGGCCTTTCTGGAGCGCGCGCTCGAGGGAAGGCAGCACGCCCCGATAGCGGCGATCGTAGGTCACCGACCCCTGGTAGCGCTCTCCGTTCCAGGAGGAACGGTCCTTGAAGCGCTTCTCCCCGGAACCGTGCAGGATGATTCGCCTCTGGTGCGGCGTGAGCTCGTTCCACGGGGTGTCCAGATCGAACTCGTAGGCAGCCGCGACCTTCTCCAGGAACTCGAACCTGGCGCGCGGGAAAAGCAGAGCCCCTCCGCTCGCCCGCGTGACCCCCAGGGCTCCTGCTCGAATGGAGAGGCTCGCATCCAGGACCACGAGCCGGGCGCTCGGCCTGCGCAACACGCCCAGGCCGTCGCAACTCGGGCAGGCCCCGTGGGGCGAGTTGAACGAGAACAGACGCGGCTCCAGGGGAGGAGCCTCGAGCCCGCACTCGGTGCAGGTACGCAGGGTGGAGAAGGAGTACTCCCTCTTCTCTCCCACCACGACCAGATCCCCCTCTCCAACCTCCAGGGCCGAACCGATCGACTCACGCAGGCGATCCAGGTTGGACTCGCCCCCCTTGAGCCGATCGACCACCACCTCGATCGTGTGCCGCCGATAGCGCTCGAGCTCGGGAACTTCCTCGATGCGCTGGACCTGCCCATCCACGCGCACCCTTACGAAGCCCTTGCGCGCCAGGTCGCTGAACAGGGCCTTGTGCTGCCCCTTGCGATCCCTCACCACCGGGGCGAGCACCTGCAGCTTCTGCTCCCCGAAGATCTGTTGCACCTGCCGCAGGACCGACTCGGCCGTCTGGGTCTCCAGCGCCACCCGGTGGTCGGGGCAGTGGGCCGTCCCCGCCCGGGCGAAGAGCACCCGGAGGTAATCCACGATCTCGGTGATCGTGCCGACGGTGGAGCGCGGCCCGCGCTGCAGGGCGTGCTGGTCCACGGCGATGGCCGGAGAGAGCCCCTCGACGTGGTCCACCTCGGGCTTCTCCATGCGGCCCAGGAACTGCCGCGCGTAGGCCGAAAGGGTCTCGAGGAACCGCCGCTGGCCTTCCCGGAAGAGCGTATCGAAGGCCAGGGAGCTCTTTCCCGAGCCCGAGACCCCCGTGATCGCCACCAGGCGGTTGCGCGGAATCTCCACGTCCACCCCGCGGAGGTTGTTCTGCCGGGCGCCACGGATCTCGATGGCCTCGATCGTCATGGATCGGATCCGTCTTCCCGGGTGAACATCATGGGGGGATCTCGTGCCCTGGAAGGTCCGAGGGGACGGGGTTGTCCCGAGTTGGTCCGCCTGGGCAAAGACGAAGCATGGTAGCACCCGGAAAGGCCCCTAGAAAGAGCCCGAAACCGCGAACCCAGGGCCACGTTCCCAACCCTTTCTGGCTTCGGCAGAAGTGAATTGAAGGCCGTACTCTCGGCCCCAAAGCAGCCGAATCTCCCTTGACAAGAACGGGGTCGACCAAGACCCAAATGCACACCCGGGCGTTCGCGCTCAGGGACGGGTGCCTTCGGGCGCGAACTCGAGTCGAGCTCGCAATCGTTCGTGCAAGAGCGGTCCCGCGGCGACGATGTTGCCGCCTCGCAGCCAGTCTTCCCCCCCGGCCAAGTCGGTCACGCGACCGCCGGCCTCGCGCACGAGCAACGCCCCGGCCGCCACGTCGTGGGGCGCCAGGTGCAGCTCCCAGTAACCGTCGAAGCGCCCGGCCGCGGTGTAGGCCAGGTCGATCGCGGCCGACCCCATGCGCCGCAGCCCCCGCACCTCGTGGAACAGCGCTTGGAAGTTGGCCAGGTTGTCGTGTTCGAGCTCGCCGCGGCGATAGGGAAAGCCGGTTGCGAGGACCGATTCGGCCAGCTCGGTCTGCTCGCTCACCCGCAGCGGCTCGCCGTTGAGGTGGGCCCCCCCACCGCGGCGCGCGGTGAAGGTCTCCCGAAGGGTGGGAAGGTGCACGACCGCCACCTCGGGCACGCCCTGGACAAACAGTCCCATCGACACCGCAAAGGCCGGCAAGCGATGGACGAAGTTGACGGTTCCGTCGAGCGGATCCAGGAACCAGCGCGGAGCCTCACCCAGGTCGTCCCGGGTCTCCTCCTCGGCTTCGATGGCGTGGGAGGGGAAGGCCTCCCGCAAGCAGCGAACCAGGTAGCGCTCGCTCTCCAGGTCCGCCTCGGTCTGCAGGTCTCGACGGGAACTCTTGCGCTGCATGCGTTCCAGATCGAGCTTGCCGAGGTATTCGGAGAGGATTTCTCCCGCGCCGATGGCCGCCTCTCGGGCGACCCGGAGGGCCTCGGACCCCAGGCTCATCGCTCGAAGTCCTGCTCCACGAGCGCCAGCACGATCTCGTCCTGCATCGGCTTGAAGCAATGGGTGTTCAGTCCGCCCAGGTGCCGCGGGTATTCCACCAGGATCGAGAACACGAGCTCCTCCCCCTCCTGGGTGCGGCAGATCCCCGACAGGGCGCTGACCCCGGCGATCCAGCCGGTCTTCACGAAGGCGCGTCCCTCGGCGGGCGTCCCATCCAGCCGGTCCTCCATGGTTCCGCGGCGGCCGGCCACGGCCAGGGATCCTCGAAAGCGCTCACCGACCCCTCTCCACGCGAGCACCGTCCCGATCAGGGCCGTGATCTGCCGCGGGGTGATGCGGTTGCCCCGCGACAGCCCGGAGCCGTCGACCTGGACGAGGCCCTCGCTGGCGACGCCGAGACGCTCGAGGGCCCGGGCCGTGGCCGCCCGTCCCCCCGCTCGCGAGCCGTCTCCGGTGACCGCGTTGCCGATCGCGAGGAACAGCTGGTCGGCCACACCGTTGCGGGAGTCGGCATTGATCGGCCCCAGGGTCTCGTCCACGGGAGAGCGCAGCTGGGCCAGGGTCTTGCCGGGTGGCAAGCCCCTTTCTCGGCGCGTCGTCCCACGGATGACGATGCCACGGGCGCGCAACCTGTCCGCCAGCACGGCACCGAAGTGCTGGACCGGATCGGGGTGGGCAAACTCGGCCGCGAGGTCGGTCTTCCAGCGGGGAATCTTGCCCTGGACCGTCACGGAGGAAGCCGTGGCTCCCACGCGCACGTCGAAGGTGTCACGGGTGGTCTCCACGCCGTAGCGCTCGGCTAGACCGTGGGGTGCGGGGTGGACGGAGACCGAGGCCGCCTCGCCGGGCCTTCCCGGCTGCACGTAGGCCGTCAGCACGCCGCCGTTCACGGAGAAGCCCCCCGACAGGGCGCAGTATTCCGTCCAGTGCTGGGAAGGGTCCGGCCAACCGGGTCCCGGGGCCGGGTCGGCGAAGGTGCCTTCATCGAGCACCAGGTCTCCGCGCACCTCCCGCAACCCCTGCTCCCAGAGATCCTGGGCGACCCCATCCAGGCGAGGCTCGATGCGCGCATCGCGGTCCTCTCGGCAAAGGGGATCCCCGGAGGCTCGCACGAGGAGATCGCCCTGCAGCACCCCCCCCTTCAGCTCCCCACGCGCCTCGAACGGAGTGACGAACTCCATTCCCGGACCGATCAGGACCAGGGCCGCGGCGGTCGTCACCAGCTTGAGGTTGGAAGCCGGTCGCAACGCCCGATCCGCCTCGACCGCAGCCAGCTCGACCCCGTCCTCCAGGGCCCGTACGTGGACGGCAACCGTCACGCTGCGCTGGTTGGCGGCTCCCCCCGTGCGTTCGCTCGCGGCGGCGATCCAGCGGCTCAGGATGCCGCGCAAACGCCGCTCGACCCGAGCGGCCCGCGGATCCCGGGAGGATAGCAGCACCAGCGGCTCACGTTCGGGCGCCCTCGGGAGCCGCAGCCCGGGTTCGGCCGCCTTGGCCGAATCGGGTTGGGCCTCGCGTGCAGCCGACACCGGTTCCTCGCAGCCGACGGAGGGCACGATCCCCGCAAGGAGGAGACCCAGGACTCGCAACCAACGCTTCACCGTCGCGATACCGCTGGAGCGTCCTCCGCGTTGCCCACGATCCAGGCGGTGCTGAAGACCAGACGGGCCGTACGCGTCACCTTTTCGAAGGAGACGATGTCGACCGTGTCCCGGTAGGTGTGGTAGTGGGGGTTGTCCGCCTCCGAAGGAGATTCGAAGAAGAACAGCGACGGGATCCCCCTTCGAAAAAAGGGGTAGTGGTCCGAGCGTTCCCAAAGGTGCTCGGCCTTGTTCGTCAACACGCGCTTCAGGCCAGTGTCCTCGAGCTTCTTGGCCGCCTTGAGAGCCTTGGAGAGGTCCGAGCTGTACTTGGGGCCCAGGACCACGACCGAGGCCGGATCCCCGTGGCCCACCATGTCGAGGTTCAACATGCACACGAGCTTCTCGCGATCGACGGGAGGCTCGCGCACGAAAGCGGTACTTCCGAGCAGACCGTCTTCCTCGGCCGCAAAGGCACAGGCCAGCACCGAGCGGCGCGGCCTGGCCAGGCCCAGGGCCTCGGCGGCTTCGATCATGGCCGACGTCCCCGAGGCATTGTCGTCCGCACCGAAGCCGATGCGACCGTAGACGTCGACCCCGATGTGATCGTAGTGGGCCCCCAGCACGATGTACTCGTCGGCCAGCTCGGGATCGGTCCCCGGGATCTTGCCCACGATGTTGGCAACGGGAACCCTGGCCCGTCGCGAAGCGCTGGACAGGGTCAATCGTACGGGCGGGACCTCGATACGCTGGGGCTTGCCCGCGCGTTCGATGGCCTGCGCCACGGCGAGCACGTCCTGGCCGAGCAAGCGCAGGGCCAGTTCGGCGGAGATCTCCAGGGCGGGCAGCTCCGCCTCCCGAGAACGAGCCTTCATCGGCGCCGTCGTGGCCGCATTCCAGCGCGCCCAGGTGTAGCGGAAGCCCAGTTCCCCGGAGCCTGCGTCCGCCGTTTCCGCGGGCCTGCGCACCATGAGCGCCCCCACGGCACCGGCATCGGCCAGGTCGTCCAGCTTCCCGTAGACGTCGGCGAACCCGGTGACCTCTTCCGGTCCGTCGAAGAGCTTGGGGTGTTCCGGCTCCCCCTGCAGGAACAGCACCACCTTCCCCTTCAGCGCGAGCCCGGACAGATCGTCGTAGCGATCCTTGCGCGAGGCGATGGCGAATCCAGCGAAGACCAGCTCTCCCTCGGCGACTCCCTCGCACCCTGGCAGGGGGACGAAGTCTTCCCCCAGCTCGAATTCCCGGGTTTCGGCTCCGACGAGGTCGGCTTCCAGCCGGCACAGCTTGGGGTCGGGCTCCTGGCGGTCGAGCAAGAAGGGCAGACGAAAACTCCCCTCGGGACCGGCCCCGACCAGCCCTGCCGCTCGCATGCGCTCTTCGATGTAGGTGGCCGCCAGGTTGAGTCCGGCGCTGGGGGAGTCCCGCCCCTCCATCTCGGGAGCGGCCAGGGTCCGGACGTCCCGTTCGACTTCGGCCGCCGTGATGGACGCAAACCCGGCCTCGAACCGAGGCTCGTTGGCCCGGGCCGCAGGGATGAGGGCCAGGGTAGCCAGGCCCAACCAGAGGGATCGACGCAACATCGCGGCCCCATTGTGCGAAGTCAGGGCAGGCCGTGCACCGATCCATCCCGGGCCAGTTCGATCGAACCCGAGTAGACCTGCGCGGCCCCCGCCCGTGCCTCTCGGGGGTCCATTTCGGGATAGAAATGGGTCAAGAGCAGGCGCCGCGCCCCGGCCGCCTGGGCCATTTCGCCCGCCCCGGTGGGGGTCAGGTGATTCGGGACGGCCTGGTCGTCGGGGAACGAACACTCGACCACGAACAGGTCGACCCCCTGGGCCAGGCGAGCCACGGCCGGGTTGGGCCCACTGTCCCCGGTGTAGGCCAGGGAGCCTCCCCCCCGCAGGTCGACCCGCCAGGCGACGGCCTCGGGGGTGTGGCCGGTGGCGGTCGCGCTCAGGAGCAACCCCCCCACCTCGTGGGTCACGCGGCCCGACGAGCGAGGCTCGACCTCCAGCAGGGTCACGTCGGGATCGACCGACCAACGTCCCAGCCCCTCGGCGGCTCCTCGAACGAAGCGGCGCAGCCCCACGGGCCCGATCAGCTCCAAGGGCGGCACCGGGCGCAGACCCGGGTTGCGTCGCGCGAAGGCCAGGGCGAAGACGTCCAGACAATGGTCGAGGTGGAAGTGCGACAGCACGACCCGGCGCACGGCCCGCAGGTCCACTCCCGCCGTGGCCAAGGCTCGCACGCTGCCGGGGCCGCAGTCCAGCAGGGTGACTTCCTCGGTATCCGCGGGACACAGCGCGTAGCCCGAGCATCCGTAGCCTACGCGGGGCAGGATGGAGCCGGCCCCGAGCACACGCAGCTCCGATCTCACTCGAAGCCGCGCGGGTGCTTGCGATGGAAGTTCCAGGCGTCCCGCAGGATGTCGTCCAGGGCCGAACGGCGCGGCGTCCAACCGAGGACCTCCCTCGCGACCGACCCGCCGCTGACCAGCTCGGGCGGATCCCCTTCGCGTCGGGGTGCGACCCGATGGGGGATGGCGTGACCGGTGATCCTGCGAGCCGCTTCGATCACCTCCAGGACCGAGTACCCCTGGCCGGTACCGAGGTTGCACTCGAGCGCGCCTCTTCCGCCTTCCAGGGCTCGCACCGCGGCCAGGTGCGCCTCCGCCAGGTCCTCCACGTGGATGTAGTCGCGGATGCAGGTGCCATCGGGCGTGGGGTAGTCGTCTCCGAAGACCAGGATCTCGTCACGCTGGCCGAGGGCCACCTGCAGGATCAAGGGGATGATGTGGGTCTCGGGGTCGTGGGCCTCCCCCAGGGTCCCGTCCTGGGAAGCGCCCGCCGCGTTGAAGTAGCGCAGGGCCGCATAACGGATCCCGTAGGCGTGGGCGTAGTCCTGCATCATGTGCTCCATGTGCAGCTTGGTGCGGCCGTACGGGTTGATCGGGTCTTGGGGGTGCGCCTCCGTCATCGGGACCTCGACCGGGTTCCCGAAGGTGGCGCAGGTCGAGGAGAACACGATGTTCCGGCATCCCGAGCTGCGCATGACCTCGAGCAAGTTCCAGGTGTGCCCCACGTTCTCGAGGTAGTACTTCGACGGCTCGCTGACCGACTCCCCGACGTAGCACTTGGCGGCGAAGTGGACGACCGAGCTGGGGCGGTGCTTCTCGAAGACCTCCCCGAGGGCCTCTCGATCCCCCAGGTCGACCTCTTCGAACGAAGCCGGAGCGGCCTCTCGGTGCCCGGTCGAGAGGTTGTCGAGCACGACCACGTCTCGGCCTTCGCTCTCGAGCCGGCGAACCGTATGGCTTCCGATGTAGCCCGCTCCACCGGCGACCAGGATCTTGCCCCGGGCCGCGACGCTCTCCTGGTTGTCCATCCGCGCAGGATACAAGAATCACGGGGCCGGTTCGGCCCCCAGGGATTGCAGATCTTCCCAGAAGCTCGGCCAGCTCTTCGACACGCAGTCGGGATCGCGCACCAACACGCCCGGAACGACCCAGCCCAACAGAGCCAGCGCGAACGCCATGCGGTGGTCTCCCTC
>JAUIEE010000616.1 GCA_030428965.1 bacterium
AAGCCAAGGCCGTGAAGATCGATGCCGGAGACCTGAGGTCCATTCTGGGGCCGGTCCGCTTCGAGAGCGAGCTCGCCCTGCGCACCTCGACCCCCGGGGTCGCCACGGGCATGGCCTGGACGCCGAACGGTGGGGAGATCCTGTTCGTCGAGACCCTGCTGATGCCCGGTCGCGGCGAGCTCGTCCTGACCGGACAGCTCGGGGACGTGATGAAGGAGAGCGCCCGCGCGGCCATCAGCCTGGTCAAGTCCAACGCGGACGAGCTGGGCATCGACCCGATCGTCTTCACGAAGAAGGACATCCACGTGCACGTCCCTGCCGGAGCCATCCCCAAGGACGGCCCCAGCGCCGGGGTCGCCATCTACACCTCCCTCGTCTCCCTCCTGACCGGGCGATCGGTCAAGGAGACCCTCGCCATGACCGGCGAGATCAGCCTGCGCGGCCTCGTGCTACCCGTTGGCGGCATCAAGGAAAAGGTCCTGGCCGCCCAGCAAGCCGGCATCCGCAAGGTTCTCCTGCCGTCCCGCAACAAAAAGGACTACGAGGACATCCCCGCCGAGACGCGCGAAGCGATCGAGTTCGTGTGGATCCAGGACGTCGAGCAGGCCTTGAAGGAAGCCCTGGGCAAGAAGTCCCCGGCCCGGGGTCGCAAGCCCAGGCGCAGCTCGGGAGGCTCGTCCCGCCTGTCGGCCAAGGCCGACGAGGCGGACTAGGGGCAGCTCGGGTCGGACGGCGCTCGAACCCGGGTTCGTTGGGGTCAGTGCACGTCCCGGCTGAGGAGCGTCAACAGAGCGCTTTCCTCGGTTCCATCCCGCAGGAAGCGCACCTCGACCGTGTCCCCGGGCTTGTAGCGCTGCAGCGCGAACACCAGGTCGTAGATGTTGTCGAAGGGCACGTCGCCCAAGCCCAGCAGGATGTCGCCACCCAGGAGTCCTGCGCGCTCCGCCGGACTTCCTTCCGACGTGCCCGAGATGAGCACGCCCTGGCCTTCGTACCCGTACTCGGGAACGCTCCCAAGCCAGCTGCGGAACCCGCCCTCGACCTTCTGTTCGTTCTCCGAGGGCTCCGAGGCCACGAACTCGAAATCGGGGCCCTGGGCCAAGCGCCCGAAGAGCTCGAGCACGAAGCGCGCGACCTGGGAGGCGCCCTCTTCCTCGAAGCCGTCGACGTCGTCCGTGGGCCGGTGGTAGTCCGCATGCAGGCCGGTGAACAGGTGCAGGGCCGGGATGGCGGATCGCAGGAAGACCTGATGGTCGCTGCCCCCCACCCCCGACCCGCTGCGCTGGATCTGGTTATCGATCCCCACCACGGCCGCCGCCGCCTCGGCCCAGCCTCCGAGGGGACCGGCGCTTCCGGCCCCGAGGACCTGGAGCTTGCCGCTCTCCGCTCGGCCGACCATGTCGAGGTTGATGTTCGCCACCACGCCCTCGAGGTCCACGGTGGGCTGGTTCATCCAGTGCTCGCTCCCGAGCAGACCCAGCTCCTCTCCGGACCAGAAGGCGAAGATCACGTTGACCGCGGGTCGCGGCCCCTGGGCCAGGCAGCGGGCCACCTCGAGGATGACCGCCGTGCCCGACGCGTTGTCGTCGGCACCGTTGTGCACGGTCCCCATCTGACCGGGGGAGAGCGATCCCACGTCCCCGTGGCCGAGGTGGTCGAAGTGCCCACCGATCACGACCGTCCGCCCCGGGTCGGCCCCGCGCAGGAGGCCGAGCACGTTGCTGGCCGTGCCCTTGGTGCGGTGAACGTCGGCCACGAGCTCGACGCGCATGCCGGCCTCTTGCGGCCCGCGTTCGCGCGCATCCAGGCGTCGGACCCTTTGCGCGTACCCGGGCACGAGCTCTTCCGCCGCCGAGACCGAGACCATCAGGGCCGGCACACCTGCCCGGGCCGAACGTGCCGCGG
>JAUIEE010000167.1 GCA_030428965.1 bacterium
CCAGCACGATCTCGGCCGGGAAGACCTCGATGCCCTTCTCCCGGAACAGGCGACAGCGGATATCCACCTGAGGCTGGCGTTCGAGCCCCGTGAGGAAGGCGAGGTCCACGCTGGTGTTGCCCAGGGGGAAGGGACCGGTGGGGTCGATGTCGAGCGCGTACTCGAAGCCCGGACGGATCTCGCGAATCGTGTAGCTGAAGGGCGAAGGCATGTCCGAGGGAATCGGCTCGAGGCGCATCGCTTCCTCCATCTGGTTCACGATGGAGACCGTCTGCACTTCGTTCGTCCCGTCCCGCCACTTCACGAACTTGGCCGGGTTCATCTTGATCGCTTGCAGGACTTCCGCCTGGAAGCGCAGCTGGATGATCGGTTGGACCGGATCGTTGCTGGAAACGGTCACCGTCTTGCGCAGGGAGCCTCCCAGTCCCTTCGAGTCGAAGGTGAACGGGATGCGGCCTTCCTCTCCCGGCTGGATGACCTTGTCGTAGCTGCTCATGATCGTGCAGCCGCACCCGGGCTTGATGTTGGAGATCTGAAGTGGTTCGTCGCCCACGTTGCGCACCACGAAGACCTCGCCCAGTCGTTCCCCTGCCCACACGGTCCCGAACTGGACCTCCGGGTTGACGGGCGAGATGCGCGGGCCTTCCTGGGGCAGGAGTGCGGGGGCTGCCAGCGAAGTTGTGGCGAGGAGGGCGCAGAGGAGCCCTCGGAGGCAGACGTTCTTCCGGGCCAATGTGAGCATCTCGTTCGATCTTCTGGGCTGAGTGGGGACGATGGGAACCCCCGGCCATGTCCCGGGACCCCGGCAATCTTGCACCCGGAGTCCCCAGGGTGGGGGATTCTTACCCTGACCCAGCCGGGCTGAATGCACAAGCGCCGGCCCGGGGATCGATCAGGCCGTTTGCTTCCTTCCGCTATACTCGGGTCGTCGCCCCCCCCCCGGTCCAAGCCTTCCCCCGGCGACGCTCCAACTCCATGGCCGCTCGGATTCCCCTCCTCCTCCTTCTTCTTCCAGGCCTTACGTTCCTCACACCTGTGCTGGGGGCTCAGTCCAACCAGGTGAGTGGCCTGGACGTGGAGTTGGCCTCGGTCTCCTCGCTCATGGCCCTGGGGCGGGAAGGGGTTTATCCGGCCGGCGAGAATGGACTGGCCCTGGCCACGACCATTTGCAACGTCGGGACGGTCGAGGTGCCTTGGTTCGCGCCGATGTCGAAGCCGCATCCGGTGATCGGTTTTCTCATCCTGCGGGAATCGAACGGTCGCATGGAGCAGATCTCCGACTACAGCTTTCTCAAGCACGGCTTCGCGGCGCTGACCTCGGAGTTCTGCTCTCCCTGCACGCCGCCGACCCAGGGGGCGCCCGGGCAGTATCTGGGGCTGGGGTGCTCGGATACCTACGGCGTCTTCACCAATGGCGACAGCTTCTGGCTCGGGCCGCCGGAGGAGATCGATCCTTGGCTGGGAGAGTGGCAGGACAAGTGCGGTCAATTCGATCGTGGTGAGCCCGCCGTCGCGCCTCCCTTCGACTGCGACCAGGTCCGCAGTCTCACGAGCACGCAGGTCGCAGCGCTGGGACCGATCGCGCACCGCATCCGGGTGCAGGATGCCGAGCTCGACCAGGCCGGGACCTTCTGGTACCAGGCGTACTACAACGTTCAGTCCGAACCCGAGGCTGCGCGGGAGAACAACATGGCCTCGCGGGAGTTCGTCCCCACCTGGAACGGGAGCGCCTGGGATCTGGCCAGTACCGGGCCGTCGCTCCTGGGCTCCGTTCTCGAGCGTTGGAGCGGAGCCAGTGTCGCTTCGGCCACCAACGGTGATGCGGACGGAAGAGTCTACGTAGCGGTTCGGGTGAGCGGTCCCACGGCCGGTATGTACCACTACGAGTACGCCATCCAGAACCGAGACAACCGCCGGGGCGTGCGTTCCTTCCGCATTCCCTTGGACTCCTCCGCGCTGGTTCAGGGGGTCGGGTTCCACGACGTGGACGAGGATGGGGGCAACCAGTGGACCGTAGCGACGGGGCCTTCCGGGCTCGTGTTCGAGGACGCTGCGGGGACGAATCCGCTGCGCTGGAATTCGGTCTACAACGTCTGGTTCGACGTGGACCGAGCTCCCACCGCGGGGCAGTTCACCCTGGGCGCCGCTTCTCCCGGGGCCGGGGCCCCTTCGTTCGCGGTTCCGATCACGACTCCGGCGCCCCTCTCCTCGGTGACCCGCTACGGGTGCAACAACCCGCCGTCGTCCTTGACGCTGATCAGCGGCGTTCCGACGCCGGGAACGACGCTCGAGGTGGGGGTGGATTCCCCAGGAGGCTGGGTTTCTCCGGGGGCCGCTTCGTTCCTCGTCCTGGCGCTGGCGCCCCATCCGGCCTACCCCTGCGGGATCCGGGTGCCCCAGCGGGGGCTACGTGGGGAGGTTCTCCTCGGCCTGCGCCGCCAGGACCGGGTCACGCCCACGCTCAGGGGGGGGGCCTGGTCGGGACCGGGTTCACCGGCCAGCGTTACCCTCGAGCTGCCGGGCGACCCCGCGCTCCTGGGGCGCACCCTGTACCTGCAGGGGGGACTGCAGGAGGTGAACCCGGCGGGCTCCTTCGGCCAGCCGCGGACGGAGCTCACCGACGCCCTGGAGCTCTTCCTGGGCTTCTGAGCGGCCACGGCGGCGGCTTTCTTCTCTTTCGCTCAAGAAGGCCGGGTTCGGGGGATCGAAGAATGGGGTGACTTCATGCCGTCCCCGACACCCCCGATGAGATTGCCTTGAGCACATCCGTCTCCACTCCTGAAGACACCCGTCTGATCGAAGAGATCCTCGCCCGCCTGACCGCCGACCTGTCCATGATCATGGATCGTGACATGTCGGTCGAAGGATGCTCGACCGAGCGCGCCGACTCTCGGCCCGCGGGGGCAGGGGAGATCCATATCTCCTTCCGGCTCAAATTCGATCTCGGCGGAACCGAGCGGTTCGGTTACTTGCTGATGCCCTTGCCTGCGGCCAAGACCATCGCCGGGTACTTCATGATGATCCCCGACGAGCAGATCGAGGTGTTGCGTCAGGAGGGTGGGTTGGATGCCCCGACCAAGGACGCCATCCTCGAGATTGGCAACTTCATGGGCAGCGCCTGCGACGCCGTGCTGGCTTCCAGCTTCTCGTCCAACGTCACCGTGCGAGCCGCCGGCTGCCAGGGGGTACGGGCCGACGTGCGCCCCGCGTTTCCTTACGAGGAAGGCTCGGAGCTCCTGGTCGGTCGGGGGCAGCTCCGGGTGCACACCTTCGATCCCTGCGGCGTGATCTTGATGATCCCTCCTCCCGACCCCGGCGAGGGGTAGGGGGTCTAGGGCTGCAGCACGACCTTGGTGCAGCCGTCGATCTTCTGATCGAACATCTCGTAGGCGCGTACGCCGTCGTGCAGGGGCATGCGGTGAGAGATCAGCTCGCCAAGGGGGTAGGTCTTCGAGCGCAGGATGCCGAACAGCTCCTCGATGTAGCGCCGTGCCGGACACCGGCCCGTACGGTAGGTGAGGTTCTTGTCGTAGAGCGCTCCTGGAGCGAAGCCGAAGTTCGCTTCGTTGTGAACGCCGACCGAAGCGAGGGTGCCTCCGGTGCGCACGATCTCGACGGCGGCGCGGGAGGCCGAGGCCGTGCCGACCGCTTCGATCACGGAGTGAGCTCCGCGCCCGTCCGTGCGATCGAGGACCTGCCGCTTGGGGGCATCGGCGACCTGAATGGGCGTGGCGCCGAAACGCTCGGCCAGGGCCAGGCGCTCGTCGATGGAGTCGAGGGCGAGGACCTGATGGGCCCCCCGTTCGCGGGCTCCAATGATGCTGGCCAGGCCGACCGGACCGCAGCCCAACACGGCGATGGTCCGTCCAGGGGCGGCGCCGGCCATCTCGGCTCCGAAGCAGCCGGTGGACAGGACGTCGCCGGCGAGCAGAGCTTCCTCGTGGGCGAGGTCCTCGGGAACGGCCACCAGGGTTGTGTCCGCCATGGGCACGCGCACGCAGCCCGCCTGGGCCCCCTGCAGCCCGCGTCCCTTCTCCACCCAGCCGAACAGCTGGCCGTGGTCGCAGCGGCTGGGAATCCCTTCCCTGCACAGGGGGCACTGGCCGCAGCAGGTCGAGAAAGGGCTCACGACGATGTCACCGCTCCGGAAGCTCTGAACCTCGGAGCCTGTTTCGACCACGCGGCCGACGAACTCGTGTCCCAGGATGGTGCCGGGGTCGAGCCCGGTTTCATCTCCGCGATAGACGTGCAGGTCCGAGCCGCAAATCGCCGTGTGGGTAACCTCGACGATGACGTCCCCCGGGTGGGTCACCTCCGGGAAAGGCAGCGGTTCGAGCCGGACTTTCCTGGGGCCCTGGAACGTGAGACCTCTCATCGTGGTGCACCCGGGTCGTGTTCGCGCAGGAAGGCGAGCAGCCTCTCCGCTACCAACGCCTGACCCAGAGCCGAATAGTGGCCGTCACGCAGGTAGTGGGTGTTGCGCTGGTCGGGGGTCAGGTCCATGAACGCAGGTAGCAGGGACAGGGAGGGAATCTCCAGCCGGTTGAGCAAGGGCTCGAGCCAGGTGGCGTAGAGGCTGGCCCTGCCGGCCTCGACTTCCCCCAGCGTCGGGAGGTAGCAGAAAAGGAACGTCTGGTCCCTCTCATCGGAGATTTGCTTCAGTTCCTTGAAGATCGCCTCGGCGACCGGGGCAAAGCCCTCCTGGGTCGGGGGCCGACGGCGCCTGCGCACGTCGATGCCCAGGGTCAGGCCGTAGCGGCCCAGGGCGGACTTCTTCCAGAGGCGCTCCAGGATCTTCCTGCCCGTGAAGTCCCCCAGGGGCGTCGGCACCGGCTCGTTGAGGACCTCCACCTGGCCGTCCACCAGAGCCAGCTCGGGCTTGGGGTTGTCCGTGACGTTGCCGTCGGCCCGCATCCGATAGAAGTCGTCGCCGATCACCGACAGCACGAGGGCGTCCGCCTGGAACTGGAGGCCGTCCCGCTTGTACCACAGGTAGGCTTGACCCACTCCGTAGCCCGCGAGGCCCATGTTGATCGTCTCGATCGAGGGGGCGAGCGCTTCGAGCTGCGCCGGATAGGTCGCGCCGTCGCTCACCCCGGAGCCCATCGTGAACGAATCGCCGGTGCAGATGATGCGGAACGTCCCGGGGGCCTTGGCGGGGGTGTAGTCGCGCTCGCCGCGGATGCGCTGCGAGTTGATGGTGAGGTGGATGTCCTTGCCGAAGTGATCCTCGACGTGAAGGTCGGGGATGTTGATCCAGCCCAGGAGCGGATCGTGTTCGCAGTGGAAGCGCTGGGGGTGCTTGGGTTTGGCGGTCGCCAGCTGCCAGCTCAAGAATGCGCTGCTGGCTCCCTCCAAGACCAGGATCGAGAGAACCAGGAACAGGAGGGAGAGCAGGATCTTGAACGGTGTGCTCGTGAAGCGCTTCAAGCGAGCGGGGTCCTCGGCTACCTCGCGCGGCGGATCCTAGTTGTTTTGGGCTTGCGGTCAAGGAGCCCCGGGCCACGTGCGCGAGCGACAGGGCCGTCTTCTTCTGGGGGTCGGAAGGACTCGGGCGCCGGCTTCCCTGGGCGCCCCGGTGACGACCCCAGGCGGGGACGAGAAAACTTCCGCGGAGTGAAGACGGGGGCACGCCTGCACCCTAGTTTTGCTGCGCAGGCCCTGCGCGAGACTCCATGGTTGTCAGCATCTGCACCCTCTCTTCCCGTGTCGGGCTTCGGACCCGGGCCTGGATCTCGGGCTTGCTCCTGGCCTCGAGCGGGTGCGTCGCGGACGAGCCTCCGCGGCCCGAGATTCGCGACCAGGTGCTGGAGCTGGCCGGGGGCTCCCTGCACGTGCTGGACCGAGGTTCGCGGTCGGGGCCGGCCGTCCTGTTGCTGCACGGGGCCCGGTTCGAGGCCGAGACCTGGCTCGAGCTGGGGACCCTGGATGTCCTCGCCCAGGCGGGCTACCGGGCGGTGGCGCTGGACTTGCCTGGTTTCGGGAGGAGCGGCCCGTGGGGGGGACAGGAGGCCTCCGTGATCCGCGACGTGCTCGCGGGCCTGGGCCTCCCGCAGGCGGTGGTCGTCTCGCCTTCGATGAGCGGACGGTACAGCGTGCCTTGGCTGCTCGAATCGGCCGAGCATGCCCTGGGCTTCGTGGCGGTCGCGCCCGTGGGGACCGAGCCCCTCATCGGCGCGCCGGGGATCCGGGAGCTGCCGACCTTGTTGCTCTGGAGCACCGTGGATCCCGTCGTTGCCCCGGAAAGGGCCAAGGCCCTCCAGGCGTGGTTCTCGAAGGCCGAGCTCGTCTGGTTCGAAGGAGCCGGGCACCCCTGCTACCTCGACGATCCCGAGCTCTTTCATCGGAGCCTCCTGGCCTTCCTGTCCCGGGTTGGCGCGGAGCGAAGCGAGGGCGGCGGGTGAAGTCGGCTCGAAGCCTCGCGCCGGCCGCGCTTCTCCTGGGCAGCGCCGTGGCCGTGTTCTTCGGTTGGCGGCTGTTCTGGTTCCTGACCGACGACGCCTACATCGCCTTCCGATACGCCGACCAATCCCTGCGCGGCCGTGGCCTGGTGTGGAATCCGGACCCCTTCGTCCCGGTCGAGGGCTACACGAGCTGGTTGTGGGTCGTGCTTTTGCGCAGCATCTGGTCGGTCACCGGATGGGAGCCCCCGGCCTTCGTGAACGTGCTCTCTCTGTTCTTCGGGTATGCCACTCTCGGAGTCGTCGCCAGGCTCTTGTGGCGCCTCCAGCTCCCCGAGCCCTTGGCGCGCAGGCGCGCCTGGCTGCTGGTCCTCGTGCTGGCCGGCACGATCACGAACCGCACCTTCCTGACCTGGCTGAGCTCCGGGCTGGAAACGTCGCTGTTCAACTTCTTGTGGACGGCCTGGCTGCTCTTTGCCCTGTGGCCCAGGCACGAGCGCTCCTGGGTGTTCGGTCTCAGCGCGGTTGCCGCCCTGGCCGCCCTGACCCGTCCGGACGGACTGCTCTTGGTCGCCGCTTCCCTCTACGGGGTCGCGTCCTGCAAACCACGGGAGGGACAGGCGGCCTGGGGCTGGGCCTGGCCTCTCTTGGCCCTGCCGGTTCACTTCGTCTGGCGCCACCTCACCTACGGGGAGTGGTTGCCGAACACGTTCCATGCCAAGGGATCGAGTCCCTGGCCCCAGAGCGGCTGGCGCTACGCCCTTTCGTTCGTGCTCGAGTATGCGCTCTGGGGCTGGCTGTTCGTGGGCGGCCTTTGGGTGCTGCGCAAGCCGCGCTTGAGCGTGGCGACCTGGGTCGCGCTGGGCGCCATGACGGCTCAACTCGCCTACTACACGCTCTGGGTAGGGGGCGACCACTTCGAGTACCGCGTCTACAGCTGGCTGGTGCCGCTCGTGTTTCTGTCCTTCGTCGCGCTGTGCGGCCAGCTGGGGTGGAGCCCCCGGCGGACGCTGCTCTTGGGGTGGATCCTCGTGGCCGCATCCTGGCCGATCCCGTGGGTGCACTTCGTCAAGACCCGAGGCCTGGACACGCGTGCCCGGACGCACGTCCTCGTGCAGCCCGTGGCGGGTGCGTTTCCTCCCCTCCTTCGCAGCTACGCGGCCGGGTTCGACCGCCTCCAAGCCTGGCTGATCGAGCACCACGTGGGGATGCGCCACCAGGAGCACAAGGTCTTCTGGCAGAGCCAGCTGGCGCGCTTCCCCTCGCGACGGCTCGGGGAACAGCTCGACTGGAGCGACCGGGGGGTGACCGTGGCGACCAGCGTCGGGGTCCTGGGCTGGGTGCTGCCCAACGTGGCCGTGCTCGACGCGGCCGGCCTCAACGACCCCATCGTGGCGCGCAATCCGATCGAGCCCGGTTCCTTTCGCCGGATGGCTCACGATCGATTCCCTCCGCCCGGCTACGTCGAGGGCTTCCAGCCGAACCTGACGATCGTGGACGGTCCTGCGGGGCCGATCTTCGTGCTCGACCCCCGTCGTCGGGAGTGGAGTGACGAGGGCATTCGCGCCTGGCAGGAGCGCTTCCGGTAAGGTTGGGGCCCGAGGAGGAGCCAGCGTTGAAGGTCTACACCGGCACGAGCGGATTCAGCTACAAGCCCTGGAAAGGCGCGTTCTACCCCGAGGGCTTGCCGGACCGGGACATGCTGGCCTACTACTCGACTCGGCTCACGACGGTCGAGATCAACAACACCTTCTACCGCATGCCCAAGCCCGAGCTCCTGGCCGGCTGGGCTTCCAAGGTGCCGGAGGACTTTCGGTTCGTGATCAAGGCCCCCAAGACGATCACCCATCGTGCTCGACTGCGGGAGTCTTCCGAGGCGCTGCGCCACTTGTGGAAGGCGCTGGACGAGCTCGGCGAGAAGCTGGGGGCCGTCCTGTTCCAGCTGCCTCCGACCCTGAGGCTGGACCTCGAGCTGCTGGAAAGGTTCCTCGAGGCCCTGCCCGATGCGGGCTGCGCGGCCTTCGAGTTCAGGCATGCTTCCTGGATCGAGCCCGAGGTCCAGGAACTCCTGGGGGCGAGGGGGGCCGTGGTTTGCGTGGCCGACATGGAGCAGGGGATCGCGGTGCCCCTGGAGAGCGACGCGCCCTGGGGTTACCTGCGCCTGCGACGGGAGGCTTACACGGACGAAGAGCTGGCCGGTTGGGCCGAGCGGCTGTCCCGGACGCGCTGGAAGCGAGCTTTTGTCTTCTTCAAGCACGAAGACGCTGGCGCGGCGCCGCAGATGGCGCTGCGCATGGCCCAGGCCCTGGGGGCCGGGGCCTAGGGCCGTGCCAGGTCCCGCGGGCCGAAGAGCTTTCCCACTGCCCGTCCGGCGCCACACGGCGTGGTATGCTTCGCCTGGACCGGACTCGTCCCCACCGATGAGGGTTGCTCTTCCTAGTGCCTTGCTGGCCTTTTCCTGGGTCCTGCTCGGATCCTTGACCCGTGTTTCTCCGGGCGCGGAGGGCGGGGACGTCGTGGACTTCGAGCGCCAGGTTCGGCCCCTGCTGGAGTCGCGTTGCATCGACTGCCACGGGGCGGAGAGACGTCGCAGCGGCCTGCGACTCGACGTGCGGGCCCAGGCCCTGGCGGGTGGCGACTCGGGCGTGCCCGGCATCGTGCCCGGGGAGCGTCAGGAGAGCGAGCTGTTCCTGCGGTTGAAGAGCTCGGATCCCGACCTGAGGATGCCCCTCGGGGACGAGCCGCTCAGCCCGCGGGAGATCGAGCTGCTCGGAAGCTGGATCGATCAGGGCGCGAACTGGCCGGAGGAGAGCGAGGGGAAACTTGCGGGCGCCATGCACTGGGCCTATCAGCCCGTCGAGCGTCCCTCGCTGCCGGAGGTCGATGACCCGGACTGGTGCCTGAACCCCGTCGATCGCTTCGTCCTGGAGGAGCTCGACTCACGGGGCATCCGCCCCTCGCCCGAAGCGGATCGGGCAACCCTCTTGCGTCGCGTTTCCCTCGATCTGATCGGATTGCCTCCGACGGAAGCGGAGCTGCAAGCCTTCCTGGCGGACGAGAGTCCCGGCGCCTACGAACGCTGCGTCGACCGCCTCCTGGCCTCCCCGCACTACGGAGAGAAGTGGGGGCGACATTGGCTGGACCTGGCGCGCTACTCCGACTCCCACGGCTACACCTTCGATGGGGCACGGTCCATGTGGCCGTACCGGGACTGGGTGGTTTCCGCCCTGAATGCGGACATGCCCTACGATCGCTTCACGCTCGAACAGCTGGCCGGGGACCTGCTCGAGAACCCGACCCGGGACCAGCTCGTTGCGACCGGCTTTCACCGCAACACCCAGGTCAACGAGGAGAACGGGGTCGACCCGGAAGAAGATCGTATCGAGGCGGTCAAGGACCGCGTGGACACGACGGGAACCGTTTGGCTCGGGAGCACCCTGGCCTGCGCCCAGTGCCATTCGCACAAGTACGATCCGTTCACCCAGAAGGACTACTACCGCATCTTCGCCTTCTTCAACCAGACCTCCGACATCGGCGGCTATCGCGCGGCCCTGCTCGGGCCCCGCGTCGACCTGCCGACCCCGGAGGAAGAGCTGCGCATCGCCGAGATCGAGGAGCAGGCGGAGCGTCTGCAGCAGAGCGTGCAAGCGGCCGCCCTCAAACGGGGAGACACCTTCGCGGGCTGGGCGCACGATTATCGTTCGAGCCAGGAGGACTGGCAGGTCCTCGATGGCAACGCGCGCAGCAGTGGGGGCGTGGAGTTGCTGCTCCAGGAGGACGGCTCGTGGCTGGCGGTGGGAAGTCCCCCGGAGACGATCTCCTACCGTGTCGCGCTGACCCCGGACCAGACCCGGCTGAGCGCGATTCGCCTGGAGGTGCTTCCCGATCCGCTGCTCGGAAGGGCCGAGAGCGGCAGCTTCGTGTTGACCGGATTTCGAGTCGAACGTGAGGGCAAGCCGGTGGAGATCGCCTCGGCGGTGGAGAGCACGCCGCTAGGGCTGCGCAGCTTGGTCTTGCCATC
>JAUIEE010000168.1 GCA_030428965.1 bacterium
TCACCGTGATGTTCACCATGGGGCGCCTGCCCGGGTGGATTGCCCAGTGGTTGGAGATGCGCAAGGACCCCGACTTCCGGATCGGCCGTCCCCGGCAGGTCTACTCGGGATCCCAGATGCGTCCCTACCCGCCCCTCGCAGGGCGCAGCTAGTTGGCGGCGACGCCCGCCCCCCTCGAGCGCTTTCTCGGCCTTTGGGCGGAGGTCTCCGACCTGGGCACGGCCGCCCAGGCCTTGTCCTGGGACCAGGAGACCCAGATGCCTCCCAAGGGGCATGGGGCACGGGCCGAGGTGCTCTCGAGCCTGGCCGGGCTGCGGCACGCCAAGCTGAGCTCCGCCGAGCTGCACGACGCCGTGGAAGCCTGCGCCGAGCTGGCCGATCCGGACGGCGTTCTGGCCGCCCAGCTGCGTGAGGCACGGCGTGTTCTGGCGCGGGTGCAGCGCGTGCCCGAGGAGCTGGCCCGAGCGAAGGCCAAGGCCGTGAGCGTGGGGCACGAGGCCTGGAAGGCGGCTCGCCAGGAGCGAGACTTCTCGCTCTTCGCCCACCAGCTCGGGCACCTCGTGCAGCTCAGCCGGGAAGAGGCGCAAGCCATCGCCGGACCCGGGGGAAAGCCCTACGACGCCTTGCTCGATCTGTACGAGCCCGGGAGCCGGGAGGAGACGCTCGTGCCGCTCTTCCAGGAGCTCCAGTCGAGCCTGTCCGCTTGGGTCCAGGCCGTTCGGGAGAGCGGGGTTCGGATCGACGAGGGGCCGCTCCAGGGGAGCTTCCCGGTCGCGACCCAGCTGGAGTTCGCGCGGTCCATGGCGACCCGCATCGGCTTCGACTTCGAAGCGGGCCGGCTGGATCGAGCGGCCCATCCGTTCTGCAGCGGCTTCGCGCCCACGGACGTGCGCCTCACCTGGCGCGCGACCGAAGAGGACCTGCGGCCCTGTCTGTTCGGAATCCTGCACGAGGCCGGGCATGGACTCTACGAGCAGGGTTTGCCCCCGGAGTGGGCCAGGTCCCCGATCGGGGGCGCCGTCAGCCTCGGCGTGCACGAGTCGCAGTCCAGGCTCTGGGAGAACCTCGTGGGACGCAGCCGCGCGTTCTGGGAGTGGGCCCTGCCCGGTCTCCAGCAACACTTCCCCTCGCTGCGGGGCACGAGCCTGGAGGAGTTCTGGCCGCCCCTGCACACGGTCAAGCCCAGCCTGATCCGTGTGGAGGCCGACCAGGGCACCTACGACCTGCACGTCATCGTGCGCTTCGATCTGGAACGAGCCCTGTTCGCCGGTGACCTGGACGTCCAGGACTTGCCCGAGGCCTGGGACCAGGCCTACGAGCGAGCCCTTGGGCTGCGGGCCGACCACGTGGGGGACGGGGTCTTGCAGGACATCCACTGGTCCATGGCCGGTTTCGGCTACTTCCCGACCTACACCCTCGGGAACCTGATCGCGGCTCAGCTGTTCGCTCAGGTGGAGCGGGACCTGGGCGAGCTGGCCCCCTCCTTCCGCCGCGGGGACTTCGCCCCGCTGCTCGAGTGGCTGCGGGACAGGATCCACCGCCACGGGAGCCGCTTTCCGGCCTCCGAGCTCGTGGAGAGGGCGACCGGCCGTCCCCTGGGACCCGAGGACTACCTCGCCTTGCGTGCCCGCGACGTCGAAGAGGTCTACGGAGTCACCCTCTAGGCGAACGGGCGCTCACCTCGACCTTGCGAAGTGAACGCCCGCCGAGCTGGTTGCGGCTCGAACCTAGCGGGTCAGCGGCTGACCCTTGGGGTTCTCGTCGAGGTAGAGCCCTTCGCAGGGATCGCCGGGCTCGCACTCGTCGGGAAGGTCGTTGGAGTTGCAGTCCGCACTCGTTCCCATGGCCAGATCGATGTCGTCGTCGACCAGGTTGCCGTTGCAGTCCAGGATCACGTCGACGCCGAGGGTGACGAGATCGTAGTTGCGGTCTCCGTCGGTCAGCTTGAACGTGGGGGCCCAGGAGCCGCGCACGGTGGGGGTGCCGGAGAGCACGCCGCCGGTCGAGAGGGTCATCCCCGGCGGAATCTGGGATCCCGAGAGGTCGAAGAAGTAGGAGTTCGCGTTCGTGAGCGAGCTCGCGCCGTTGTACCCGACCGGGGCGATGACCTGGTTGCCGCTGCCGCGGGAGATCCCGACCGTCGGGGACAGGTTGTTGTTGCCTGACCCGTAGTGGAACTCGATGCCCCCGTCGCGGTGCAGGACCACGGAGAAGTTGCAAGGCGTGCCGGATCCGAACTCGCTGGCGTCCCAGCGCACGGTCACCTGGTCCGAAAGGGATTCCACGTAGATGTCCTCCCCCGGCTGATCGGTCTGCAGATCGTCCCACAGGGGCGAGATGCGGACGTTGATCTTCTGGTGCGTGGCCTGGTTGGCCGGCTCGGGCTCGCCCGCGTGCAGGGCGATGAAGCCGTTCGAGCTGACGTAGACCGTTTCGTAGGCGTCCCCGTAGTAGGGGAAGGCGAACGGCAGGTTGAGGGCCCAGGTGTCGTCGTCTGCGTTCCAGCCCTGGGCGACGCCCACCGTGCTGAACAGGCTCGAGGCCTGCTCCGTGCCCGTGTAGGAGGGGTTGGCGATGACCTCGGTCCAGCTGTAGCTGCCCGGGCCGCCCGTGCCACCGGAGCCCGAGAGGCTCTGGGAGTAGGGCGCATCGACCTCGGCCGGAGGCACGCTGGACGTGTTGATCGAGGGCAGCGTGCTGTTGGAGTAGGTGAAGGCGACGTTCGCTCCGGACGTCCCGATCCCGGTGATGCGGTTGTCGTTGTCGACGATCACGCCACCCTGGTAGGTGTCGGTGCCGGGAGTCGAGGCGTTCGTGATCTGGTTGACGCCACCTGCGTGGTAGAGGTCCCCCGAGTCACCCCGGTCGAAGTTGCGCTCCATGTCGTAACCCCCATCCGCTTGCATCAGGGCGTTGCGGTAGTGGTTGTCGTTGCCGGGCCAACCTGCCTGACCGGGGAAGCCTTCCTCGGTGTTGGGGTTGTTGAAGCCCATCGCGCCCTTGGCATCGTCGATGTGCCAGACAGCCAGGCCCCCCTGGGGAATGACCCCGTCGAAGCCTGTCTGCTGGCGGTTCTCGAGCAGGAAATACTCCCCGGCGGGGTAGCCCGAGTCGATGCGGAAGACGCTCTGGTTGGTCTCGACCTGGGGGGCCATGAAGGAGCCGGGGAGGATGGTCTGGGGCGTGAGCCAGCCCATCTTGTCCTTGCACCAGGCACTCATGTGCGAGGGGAACTGCTGGCTCCCGTCGAAGCCCCAGGACCCGGCGGCCATCACGCACCAGTTGCCGATGCCCTGGCCGCTACCGTTCGTGTCGTACAGGTCGGGGAGACCGAAGAAGTGTCCGAGCTCGTGCACGACCACTCCGATGCGCCCGGGTCCGGAGCCCGACGTGGCCCACAGTCCCGGGGAGATGTTGTACTCGGCGACCTTGATGCCCTCGGCGCTGGTCCAGGGCGGGCTGATGGTCCACTTGTGAGACCACATGCGGTCGGTGTTAGGCGTTCCGTACTGGTCCGAGCCGCCCCACTCGGCCCCGTAGCCGGAGTGCAGGAAGGTAATCGCATCGACCCAGCCGTCCCCGTCCTCGTCGAAGTCGGAGAAGTCGATGCTGGGGTCGGCGGCGTCGAGACCGTCGCGAATCAGGTTCCAGGTGTAGCTGGTGAGGCCGGAGTTGCCGTTGGCGTAGTCGGCCTCGTCCTCGGGCATCGTGAACCAGCCCGCGATGGTGGAGTTGATCGTGAACTGGTTGTAGGAGTCTTCGAGGTAGTGGTCCTTGACGCTACCCGTGGGCGCCAAGGTCGGATCCCCGCCGATCTGGTTCATGATCGTGTCGAAGTCCGTTGTCGCCGGCAGCGTGCGGTTTTGACCACCGGGGCCGTGGTCGGCGAAGCGCATCAGAATGACCAGGTTCTTGACGCTGCTCGAGCCGAGGGCGATCGGGCCCGCCGGTGCACGATCGGGTGCGTTCTTCGTGGAGCTGACCGGTGCGGCCAGGGGGCTCGGTCGCGGGGAGGGAACGATGTGACGCGGGATCCCGATGTCCACCGGGTTCACCTTCCCCACGATGTTGCGCGTGGGGCGCAGCTGGTGGCGGTTGTTGAGGCGTGCGTACACGTAGTGCTTGCGGACGCGAAGGACGGGATGGCCTTCGAGGTCCTCGTACCAGTGGTGCAAGGCGCTGCCCTTGAAGCGCAACTCGATCCGGGTTCCGTCCGGTTGGACTTCGACGAAGGAATTCGGGTTGGTGGGGAAGGAGCACTCCAGGGGGTGCGTGGCCTGTGCCTGGGAGACGTCGACGATCTGGGCTCCGGCCGTGCCAGCCAGGAGGATCGTCCCGGCCACCGTGGCGGAGAGTCGAGGGGCATTCATGGGTCCAGGTCCTTGGCGTAGGGGAGACGCTGCGGGGAAGAGCGGAGCAAGATCCACTCGAGGAAACGTCAATCTAACAGACGGTGGTCCCAGGAGAGGGGTTCGCCGGCGTCCCTGGGCCGTCCGTGGCGCGGAAAATGTTTCCGAAATGTTTAGGCGCTTGGCCCCAGGTAGCTTAGGGGCTGCCGGGCTCAGGAGAGGGGCGCCAGGAACAGGCCCGGCAGGAGGCCCATGGCCAGTACGAAGAGCGAGCAGGCCAGGGTGGGAAGGCCCGCCGTCAGCGGCCTCTGGGTGACCGGAGGCGCTTGTCCTTCCTCCGGGGGCGTCATCCACAGGAGAACGATGACCCGCAGGTAGTAGCCGAGGGCCACGACCGAGAGCAGAGCTCCGATCACGGCGACGACGATCAGGTCGGAGCGGACCAGGGCCGAGAAGACGAACCACTTTCCCAGGAAGCCGCCCGTGGCGGGAATGCCCCCGAGGGACAGCATGAACAGGGCCAGGGCAGCGGCCAGACCCGGGCGGGAGCGGGCGAGTCCCCGCAGCGAGTCCAGTCGACACCAGGATTGGCCATCGGCTTCCAGCAGGGACAGGACGCCGAAGGCGCCCATGGCCGTGAACAGGTAGGCCCCCATGTAATAGAGGGCCGCGCTCCTCAGGCTGTCGCCGTCACCTCCGGCCATGCCTGCGGCCACCACGAGCAGCATCGTGCCGGCGTGGGCCACGCCCGAGTAAGCGAGCATGCGCTTGAAGTCTTGCTGGACCAGGGCACCCAGGTTCCCGAGGGCCATGGTCAAGAGGGCGATGCCGGCCACCGCCCACGACCCGTCGGACGGGAACAGGGGCACAACCTCGAGCAGGAAGGCGAAGGCTGCCGCTTTGGTTCCGGTCGCCATCAGGGCGGTCACGGGGGTCGGGCTTCCCTGGTAGACGTCGGGAACCCACAGGTGAAAGGGAAAGACCGAGACCTTGAAGAAGAGGCTGGCCGCGATCAGGGAGATCCCCGCGGTCCCCATGCGTCCGCTCAGGTCGGCCTGCACCAGCTCGGCCATGGAGAGCGTGCCCGTGGCGGCGAAGACCAGGGCGCTGCCGTAGACGAAGATGGCGCTCGAAAACGCGCCCAAGAGGAAGTATTTGAGGCCCGCCTCGACCGACTCGATCCTGCGCCGGCGGAAGGCGGCCAATGCGTAGAGGGGAATCGAGAGCAGCTCGAGCCCCACGAAGAAGACGATCAGATCGCCTGCTCCCGCCATGAGCATCATGCCTGCCGGAGCGGACAGCATGAGCGCGTCGTGCTCCGGTTGGAACGGCTTGTCCTCGGTGTAGTAGCCCCGGGCGTAGAGGTAGGCCAAGAGGGTGGCGAAGAGGAAGATCATGCCCCACAGGGCGGTGTTTTCGTTCGCGATCAGGGAGCCGCCCAGAACGGCTCCAGGGACTCGCTCGAGACCCAGGATGCGCAGCTGGAACACGAAGGACGCGGCGATCGACCCGACGAAGACCAGGCCGCGTGCGGCCTTCCATCGATCCACGATGTCGCACACCAGGAAGAGCACCACGCCGATCCCCAGGGCCAGGATGGGAGCCGTGGCCGTGCCGGCCATCGGGTCCAGCACGCTGTCGAAGACCTCTTTCACGCTCTGGGAATTCATCGGCGGGGGTCCTCCGCACGGCTGAAGCGTTCCTCGGTACGCCCTGGCAGCGGGACCGCTCCGATGGAACGCGCCGCCCGGGCCCGATCGATCCGCTCGGACAGTCGGTCCAGCGTCCCCTCGGTCTTGCCCAGAACCGCGTTGGGCTGGACCCCGATCCAGATCGCCAGGAGGGCCAGGGGGACCAGGATCCCGATCTCCCTCGGTGTGAGGTCCGCCAGCCTGCGGTTGGCTTCGTGAAAGATGGCACCGAACAGGAGCTTGCGCGTCGCCATCAGGAGGTAGACGGCGCCGAAGACAACGCCGCTCACTCCGACCACGGCCCACAGCGGGGAGGCCTCGAACGTGCCGGCCAGGATGAGGTACTCGCCGACGAAACCGTTGAGTCCAGGGAGGCCCACGCTGGAGAGCACGGTGAACACGAAGAAGAAGGCGAAGACCGGCATGGTCGCGGCCAGACCACCGAACTGATCCAGGGCGCGCGTGTGTCTTCGCTCGTAGATCATTCCGACCAAGAGGAACAGGAGCCCGGTCGAGATGCCGTGGTTGACCATCTGGAGCACCCCACCCCGCAGGCCGGCGGCCGTCATGGCGAACAGACCCAGCACGCAGAAGCCCAGGTGGCTGACCGAAGAGCAGGCGATCAAGCGTTTGAGGTCCGTCTGGGCCATGGCGAGGAAGGCGCCGTAGACGATTCCCACGGCCCCCAGGCCCAGGAAGAGCGGAGCCCACGCCAGGGCCGCTTCGGGGAAGACCTGGATGCCGAAGCGCAAGAGCCCGTAGGTGCCCATCTTCAGCAGCACGCCGGCCAGGAGGACGGAGCCGGAGGTGGGAGCTTCGGTGTGGGCGTCGGCCAGCCAGGTGTGGAACGGCAGGATGGGGACCTTGATGGCGAAGGCCAAGGCGAAGGACAGGAAGAGCCAGCTCTGGATTTCCCCCGGGAGCAAGCTCGCCTCGGACACCAGGCTCGGGACGTCCGTGCTCCCCAGGCGATAGATCAGAGCGATGACCCCGACCAGCATCACGAGGCTTCCGGCGACCGTGTAGAGGAAGAACTTGACCGTGGCGTACAGTCGGCGTTCGCCGCCCCAGATCCCGACGATGAAGTAGAGCGGGACCAGGCTGACCTCCCAGAACACGTAGAAGAGCACCAGGTCCAGGGAGAGGAAGACGCCGAGCATGCCCGTCTCCATGACGAGCATCCAGATGAGGAACTCCTTCACGCGCTGGTCGATGTGACCGAAGGACGAGACCACGACGATCGGCATCAAGATCGCGGTCAGGGCGACCATCAGGATCGAGATGCCGTCCACGCCGAGGGAGAAGTGGACCTGGATCGATTCTCCAGCGCGGGTCGGAATCGAGAACCAGGGGTGCTGGACGACGGACTGGGCCTGGGCCACGCTGCCATCGAAGGACGTCCAGAGCAGGATCCCGAGCAGCGCCACGAGCAGCGTCGTGCCGAGGGCTACCCGGCGCAGGGTCCGTTGGTTGGCGGCGGGAACCAGGGCGAGGGCCAGGGCTCCCAGGAGGGGCAGGAAGGTGATCCAGACGAGGCTCGTCATGCTCGGCTCCACATCCAGATCAGGGTCAGTCCGGCGGCCCCGGCGCCCATCCACAGGGCGTAGTTCTTGACGCTACCGTCGACCCACGCACGCAGGCGACCGGCGACCGCGCGCGTCAGGGTGGCGCTGGCGTTGACGGCACCATCGATCGCGAACTGATCCACGACCGTGGCCACCAGGAAGGCGATCAGCTTGATCGGAAGCACGACCAGGTCCGTGTAGCTGCTATCGATTCGCCAGGCCTTCTCGAGGAAGTCCCACAGTCCCGGGCGCCGGTCGCGGTAATGCTCGTCGAGGCCGTAGCCGTGCTTGTAACCGTGGAAGCCCAGGTGGGCGAACACGAGGGCGACCAGGGAGCCCAGGCCCAGCAAGGCCCACTCGATGGGGACGGACAGATGGGGCGGCTCCCCGCCGCGGCCGGCCCACAGGATGCGGTTGCCGGGCGCGGTCACCGGTTCGAGCCAGTGCATCAGGACCTGGGCGCCGGGCAAGACGTGGGGCAGGTTCAAGAGACCGCCGAAGACCGCCAGCAGGGCGAGCAGCACGAGCGGCAGCGTCATGGACGCAGGCGATTCGTGGGGGTGGACCGCTTGCACGTCGAAGCGCTCGTCGCCGAAGAAGGTCAGGGCGACCATCCTCCAGGTGTAGAAGGCCGTCATGGCCGCGGCGGCCAGGCCCATGAGCCAGAGGCCGGCGTACAGGCCCCCATGACCGAAGGTGTGGGCCAGGATCTCGTCCTTGGAGAAGAAGCCGCTCAGGAGGGGCAGGCCCGAGAGGGCTGCGGCCCCCGCAACGAACGTGGCGCACGTCCGGGGCATGTGGGCGCGCAGGCCGCCCATCTTGTACATGTCCTGCTCCTCGTGCATGCCGTGGATCACGCTGCCCGATCCCAGGAACAGGAGCCCCTTGAAGAAGGCGTGGGTGACCAGGTGGAAGACGGCCGCGGCCCACGCGCCCGAGGCCAGGCCCAGGAACATGTAGCCGAGCTGACTGACGGTCGAGTAAGCCAGCACCTTCTTGATGTCTCGCTGGGCGAGAGCGCTCGAGGCGCCGATGAAGGCGGTCAGCGCTCCGACCACGCCGATCAGGGCCAGCACGGCGGTGCTGGCGGCGAACAGAGGATTGAGGCGGACGATCAGGTAGACCCCGGCCGTGACCATGGTCGCCGCGTGAATCAGGGCGGAGACCGGAGTCGGGCCGGCCATGGCGTCGGGCAGCCAGGTGAACAGGGGCCACTGGGCCGACTTGCCGCAGGCCCCTGCGAACAGGCAGAGGGCCGCCAGGCCGAGCGTGCCTTTCTGGTCCAGCATGGCCGGCACGAGGCCTGCGATGTCGGACAGGTCCAGGGTCCCGAAGACGCCGATCAAGAGGAAGCTGCCGACCAGGAAGCAGGCATCCCCGATGCGGTTGACGACGAAGGCCTTCTGGCCGGCTTCTGCGGGCCAGCCCTTGTCGTACCAGAAGCCGATCAGCAGGTAGGAGCACAGGCCCACGCCCTCCCAGCCCACGAACAGTCCCAGGAGGGACGACGACAGGACCAGGATCAGCATGGCGAACACGAACAGGTTCAGGTACGCGAAGAACTTCGCGCAGCCCGGGTCCTCTTTCATGTACCCCAGGGAGTAGACGTGGATCAGAAGGCCGACGCCCGTGATCACGAGGATCATCACGCTCGAGAGGCGATCGACGACCATGGACAGCTCGACCTCGAAGCTGCCCGCGTCGATCCAGGACCAGGCAGCGCTCTCGAGGGCGAACACGCCTTCGGAAGCGAGCCCCAGGAGCTTCCCGAAGGCCATCAGGGCCACCAGGAGCGATGCGCCCAGGGCCGAACAGGCGACCAGGCCGGTCCAGTGGGCCTGGAGACCCTCGTCGTTCGCATTCCGGCGCGCGCGCAGCAGGCGGAAGTGGGCCACGGCGCACACGAGGCTTCCCAGCAGGGGAAACAGGGGAAGCAGCCAGAGGGCTTGCCAGTTCTCGATCATGGGGTTGGCTATCCCTTCAGCTCGGAGGCCGTATCGAGGGCGACGGTCTGCTTGAGTCGGTACAGGGCGATGATCAGGGCCAACCCCACCGCGGCTTCCGCAGCGGCGACGAGGATGATGAACAGGGCGAAGATCGGTCCCTCCAGGTAGGGCGTGCCCGCCTGGGACCAATCCCGGCTGGCGGCGAGGAAGGAGAGGTTGGCCGCGTTGAGCATGAGCTCGATGGAAGCCAGCACGATGATCACGTTCCGTCGGACGAGGAACCCGAAGACCCCGAGGGCGAACAGGATCGAGGCCAGGGCCAACAGGTGTTCGGTGGGGACGCTCACTGGTTGGCTCCCTGGCGCCATGGCCATCCGGCTTCCGCCGATTCGTCCTCCAGTCCCGTGCGTTGACGCTTGGCCAGGACGACAACGCCGATCATGGTCGCGAGCAGCAACAGCGAGGCGGCCTCGAACGGCAGCATGTAGCGGCTGAAGAGAACCTCGGCCACGAGGCTCAGGTCATCGAGCCCGCGCTCGAGGAGATCCGCGTTCATCTCGACGGCCTTCCCCCAGCCCGCGGCGACGATTCCGATCAGCCCGATCGAAGCCGCCGCGACGGCCGCGAGGGTCAGCCGAGGACCGGAGAGCGACATGCCGACGTTGCGCTCGAGCTCTTCCTCGTTTCCCAGGTTCAAGAGCATGATCACGAACAGGAACAGCACCATGATCGCCCCCGCGTACACCAGGAGCTGGGTAGCCGCGAGGAACTGGTAGCCGGCGAGGAGATAGATCACCGCCAGGCAGAAGAACGCGCCGAGCAGGCACAGCACGCTGTGCATGGGCATCTTCGTTGCGATGACGCCT
>JAUIEE010000617.1 GCA_030428965.1 bacterium
TCCTCGTGCACGGGGTGTTCGTCTCGGACCGGGAGCGGGGTGCTGCTCTCGCGCTCTCGGCCGGGGACGGTCCGCCGCAGCTTCTGACCTGCGAGGACGTGGAAGAGCTGCGCCTGTCGGGGGTCGTCTTGCTGTCGGCCTGCGCCGCGGCCAGGGGACCGGGTCGTCCCGGAGACGACCACCTGGCCCATCTCGGCGGTGCCTTCCTGCGCGCTGGAGCGCGCGCGGTGGTGCTGGCCCAGGCGCCCGTGGAGCTGGGGGCTACCGTGGGGCTGATGGGGGAGGTGCAGCGCGGATTGGTGCAGGGCCGCTCGCCGGCCGAGGCCTTGCGTGCGGCCCTGGCGCGGGCGCGGGCCGACGGTGGACCGATGGCGCCCTACCGGGTGGTCCAGTTCGGTGTTCTCGGGGACGGGCAGCGCGGCGCGCCCGGAACGGGAGCTCGCTAGGGGATCCAGATCAGGGTCGAAGCGCCGGTTTGCGGGCCGGTCGGGTTGGGAATGTAGGGCAGGTCGTGCGGCGGGAGCACGGGCTGGGGCACGATGGCTCCGACGCTCAGGTTGCCGGGACTGTTGCTGGAGGAGCCTCCACCTCCGGGGGCGGGGACTCCCGGAGGCGGGTCGTCCGATAGCGGAATCAACACGTCCGGCACGCCTTGGTCCCGCAGGTAGGCGTAGGCCGGGTTGGTGATCGGATCGGTGTGGGTCTGTTCACTCAGTTCGCCCGGGAGGGTCAACCCCAGGGTGAGGGCGTAGCCGCTGCTCAGGATCTTCCAGGAGTCCCCGTCGGGCGCCGCGTCGACGAACCGCAGGTAGACGTAGTAATGGGTGCGGTCCTGCCAGAGCAGCCCGGGTTGGCGAATGGGGATGTCGATACGCTGGTAGCCCCAGAGGGAGCCGTCGTGCTGGGCGACCGGATGGATGAAGTTGTCCAGGGCTACATCCTGGGTCCTGGAGTCCGGATTCGACAGCGGGTCGGCCTGCTTCCAGACCACGACCTGAACGTAGGGGAACTTCTCCAAGAGCCACATCGGGACGTCGTTCAGCATCAACGCCAGGCTGCCGTCCGTCTCGCTACGCACGTCGCCGGGAGCGTAGTAGCTCTGGGCGTCGAGGAACTCCCATACCGGCGGCGGAGCGCCCCCGACGGGGTGGTGGATCGTTCTGTCGTAGCTGGAGCCCTTGATCACGAGCCCAGCGTGGGAATCGAGGGGCACGACCATGTCCGCGGCCCGGAAGGGATCGCGATCCAGGTCGGCGAAGGCCGGGATGCCCCGGTTTCCCTGGGCCGTCTGGGAGGGCACCGGATTGAGGTTGTAGCGGGCGTAGCCGCCTTCCTCGAGATCGAAGCTGGCCGCTCCGGGCTGGCCCTGGTTGTTGAGGATCAACGCTTGCAGGAAGGACTCGTGTCCGAGCAACACGTCCTGGCGTCCATCCCCGTTCCAATCGCCGCACGACACGCTGAACAGGTCGATGTCCTGCGCGCTTCCTCCGGTAGGGGGGGAGAAGAGCAGCGGGAGCGGACCCTGGTAGGAGTCGGCGTTGAAGGCGAAGTGCCAGTAGGCGGTATCCGCCTGGTTGCGGACGACCCAGGCCAGCTGTTCCCGCGAGCCAGGGTCCCGTAGGACCGCCATGGATCCGCCGGGACGCAGCAGGCGCACGTCGTCGAGGGGCCTGCCGTCCAGGGCGAAGACTTCGAGGCTTCGGTGTGCGAGTGCGACGAGCTCGACGACGCCGTCGTCGTCCCAATCCATCGAGGTGACGTCCGAAGCGGTGTTGCCGATCGGGAACGTCTCTTCGAGCTCGAGCTCGAGCTCGTTCCAGTAGCCGACCAGGAAGTGGGTCCCTTCCGCGTCGAGTCCGAGCAGCTCCGCACCCGGTTGACCGTCCAGCTCGGCGGAGC
>JAUIEE010000169.1 GCA_030428965.1 bacterium
GCGGAGTTCCCTGCGGCGAACGTCACGCGGGCTTCCTCCCTGGGCGCGAGGTCTCCCGGATTCCACGGTGGGGCAACCGCGGTCCAGGGCCGGGTCGTGCAGCCCGCGAGACCCCAGAGCAACAGGAGCGTGGAAGAGCGGCACCCCATGGGGGCAGCGTAGCCTCCCCTGCAGGGCGAGGGAGGTCCTTCTCGCGATCCCGGATCACCCCGGGCTTGCCTGTGCGCCAGGCCGGAGACCCGGGGGGAATTCGCAATCCGATGCGCGGTGGAACAGGTGCGCCTGGGCGGGAGTCCCCCGGCGAGAGGGGGCTCCGGTCAGCAGGGACGGTATCCTTGGGGGCACCGATGAGCTTCCCGCTGCTGTTCCTCGTCCTCGTTTCGCTAGGCGCTCCGTCTCCGCGATCGGAAAGCCTGGAGTTTGCCGACCTCGATCTGCGTATCGATCCTCCTCCGCTGGAGGGACTCGCCTTCAGTGCGGAGGTCCCCCAGGCGATCACCTCCACCGAAGAAGAGCAGCAGGGCCTGGCTGACAGCCTGCACGGCCTGTGGACAGGCAAGCTCGGAGAGAGCGAGGTCGCCGTGGGGGTCTACCTCTACGACGAGTTGAACCCCTCCATCAACGAGCCCGGCGACGTCAGCGACGAAGCTGTGGCCGACCTGCGGGAGCTCGACGGTTCGTGGGTCGAGGTGGGAGCCTGGTACGAAGGGGGAGCTCGGTACGGCTACGCTCCCCTGGTCAAGGTGGTCGAAGCGGAGTGGGCCCCCGGGGAGGGCCGAGCCAGCGGCGCGCAGTTCCTCCTGGCGGGCCTCCTGACCTCCAAGGGCTACGTGCTGCACGTCCGCTGCGATCCGGTCCTCGACGGTGGCGATCGCAAGGTGCTCCTGAAGTACTTCCGCACCGGCATCCACTACGACGGTCCCGAGAGGGACGCGGATTGGACCCAGGAGGAGGCGAAGGAGCGCTGGATTCGGGACATGCCCGAGAGCATGCACGAGGACTTCCTGTTTCAGCTCTCGAAGCCCAAGTTCGCCAAGAAGGCGGTCATTCGCACCGAGAACTACATCGTCCTCACGAATTCCTCCAGCGGCAAGAACTTCGCTCAGCAGCTGGAAGAGAACTACGAGGAGATTCGCGCCACGTTCCCTTTCGAGGAGGTGGAGGGCCAGCGCCTCATGCCCATCTACCTGTTCCGGACCCGCGGGCAATACAAGCAATTCTTCGCGCAGATCGCGGGCATCAGCCTGGAGCGGGCGGGCAAGTCGGGGGGACACGCCTGGCGCGACTACTATGCCACCTGGTACGAGGCCCCCGGAGACCCGGTGCACATCCATGAGTGCACCCACCAGATCTTCCACAATCGGTTGGGCCTCGGGGGAGCGGGGTCCTGGTATCAGGAAGGGGTTGCCGAGTACATGGAAACGGCGGACAACGAACGCAACACGGCGGCGCGCCTGGTCAAGAAGGGCGAGCACACGCCCCTGGCGGAGTTCGTGACCTTGAAGAGCCTGTTGCACTCCTCGAAGGATGGCGTGAAAGGCGGAAGCGCGGCTGGCCAGCACTACAAGCAGGCGGCCCTGCTGATCGAGTTCCTGCGCGAGAGCAAGTTCGGCAAGGGCAAGTTCACGGACTTCATCTTCACCATGGGCCGCATCCCGCGGAACGATGAAGAAGCCATCGAGGCGGCCTTCCGACGCATCTATGGCCTGGGCTTCGAGGGCATGGACGCCGAGTGGCAGGAGTACTGCGAGAGGCGCTAGGTCAGCTCGCGCTCGCTGGGGCCAGACCGGCGCGGTGGGCGGTCGCGGGCCGTGTGGGGACTCCCCAACCCGGCCCGCGGAAGCGTGCTCAGCGCGCTTCTCCGGAGACGTCCGTGTAGAGGGGCGCTTCCTTCCGCTGGATGACGGTCAGGCGCTGGTTCGCGGCCACGTTCTCGAGGACCTGGACGCCACCGTCCGGCCACACGATCCGCGCTCGCTCCAGGGAGTGAGTGGAGCCCAGCCCGATCTGGACCACCATGGAGGACATGGACTTCAGTCCCGTGCCCGCGTGCACCTGGTAGGTCTGTTGCGTGCCCTCGGACAAGGTCTCGACCCGCGCTCCCACAGCGTGCCCGTTCGGGCCCGAGGCGCGCAGCTCGAGCTGCAGCCAGTTGCGCCGGTCCCCCTCGTGGTTGATGAACAGGCGCGCCGCTTCGCCCCGCGCCTGCACCACGAGGTCGAGGTCCCCGTCCAGGTCCACGTCGCTGACCGCCGAGCAGAACGACTGTCCCGGAACGTCCACGCCCAGATCGGCGGCCAGGTCGTCGCAGGGCTGGGGCAGGCGATTGCGATAGAGCCGGTTGGGGCCGTTGTTGTTGCACACGTAGATGTCCTGGCGTCCGTCGTTGTCGAAGTCGAACATCAGGTTGCCCCAGCCGATGAGGTAGGAGCCCGTGGCCGTCGTGGCCGAGGACTCCGTGAAGGTCTCGTTGCCGTTGTTGAGCAAGAGGACGTTCCCCAGGGGAATGTTCGTGCAGTAGAAGTCCGGATGGCCGTTGGCGTCGAAGTCGCCGACACCGATCCCCATGCATCCCACACAGGCCTGGGCTCCCGCCATGTAGGTCACGTCGGTGAAGACCCCACGCACGTTCTTGAACAGGCGGTTGCTGAAGTCCTCGCAGCCCATGCCCTTGTCCGTGCAGAGGTAGAGGTCCGGCCAGCCATCGCGGTTGTAGTCGGAAAAGGTGGCCTGGAAGGTGAGCCGATCGACGTCGGAGGTCACCCCCAGCAGCGGGGCCACGTCCTCGAAGGTGCCGTTCCCCTGGTTGCGGTACAGGCGGTTCTCGATGCCTCCGACTTCTTCCTGTGTCCGGTTGGAAACGTAGAGGTCGATCCAGCCGTCGCGGTCGTAGTCTCCCCAGGCGCAGCCCTGACCCCAACCCGTGTCGCGGGTTCCCGAGGCCAGCGACACGTCGCTGAACGAGAAGTCGCCGTCGTTGCGCAGGAGGAAGTTGGGTCCGACGTGCTGTGAGATGTAGAGGTCCAGGTCCCCATCCGCGTCGTAGTCGGCGGCCGTAATGCCCGTGGCCGTGACCAGGGGAGAGAGGGTGGTGGCTGCGGGACGCTCGCTGAAGTAGCCGTGGCCATCGTTCTCGTAGATGGCGGGCTTGCCGTCCGCACGTCCCAGGATCACGAGGTCGTCGTCGCCGTCCGCATCCAGGTCGGCAAAGGCCAAGCCGGTCCCGTAGGTGATGGCCGTTTGGCCGAAGCTGAGCTGGATACCGCGCTCGACTGCCTCCTCGGTGAAAGGGTTGGGCGTCTGGGCTGCGAGAGTCGGGGTGGTGCAGACAGCGAAAAGAACAGCCAGGCCCGGGGCCTGGGGTGATTGGGCACGGGGCATCGGATCCTCCTCCGTTGGGGTGACTTGGACGAGGGGGAGACCGTCAGCCTAGTGCCTGCCCATTGCCTTGGATAGGGGAGGAGCGCATTCCAGCTCCCAGGCCGACTTCTCGCTGCACCTGGCCTCTCCCGAAGCCACCCTCCACGGAGAGCCAACCCGTCGCAGGGGCGGTTGCCTTGTTCAAGACCGAGTCGTCGGTGAGAGGATCTCGATGCCGGGCCAGGGCCTCGATCCTCGGTCTACGGCGCCTGGACTCGTCCGGGCAGGGCCAAGTTGAAGTCAAGGTCCCTGGCGCGACCGAGTCCGTCCCGAGGCCCCGTTGCCGGGCTTGCATTGTGGGTGATCCGCTGCATACTTCTTCCTTGCGGCGCCGGGCCTTCCAGCGCCCGTTTCCGCCGTGATTCCCGTCCGCATCCTGCAACCTGTCCCCACGTGAGCCCGCCCATCGGGTGGGCCCGCAGGTTGTTGCGTGGGTTCACTCGGGGGTCGGTCCGGCCCCCCCGCGGTTGGAGGGACAGGACCGTCTTGAGCTTTCGTGGTGGACTTCGATCGCCCCATGGCCTTCTGGAGTCTCCACCTCGCCGACGCCCTGCTCGAGGGCCTCACGGACGCGACGCTTCGTCGCTCCTGGGGCTCCAAGGGGAGGTCCGACTGCGGTGCGGAGCTTCGCGCGGAACTGTCCCACTGGTCCTTGGTCGAGGACGAGATCCGGTTCCTCCTGATGACCGACTGGCGGCGTCAGGAAGCCTCGGTGGTGAAGGATACGGAGTCGCTCGCGATCGAGGAGCTGATCGAGCGCTGGGACAAGCTGGCGCCCCTCCACGGCCCGGAGCGACTCTTGCTGGCCCTCCTGACCGAGGCGCACGAGGACACCGAAGAGAACGTCGCGCTGCTGTTGAGCGGCGTTTCTGCGGGAGCACGCCGTGCGGCCAAGGCGTTTTGGGACTCGCTCCAGGAGCGAGACGGACCGGCAGTTCGCTCCGTCCTGCTCGTGGGGGGCGATCCGAGCGAACGTGCGCGCGTCGATGCCATGGCCCGCAAGTACCACCTGCGGGTGAACTGGGTTCCGGCGGTGCGCAGTCGAGGCTACGGGCCGTCCCAGGACAGCCTGGCGTCCGCGAGTCGAGCGGATCTGGTCCTCGTCGTGACCGGACGCATCGGCCATACGCTGATGCACGGCGCCCGTCGGGCCGCGGAACGACTGCAGGCCCCGTGCCACTACATCGAGAAGCTCTCGGAGCGACAGCTCGAGGAGGCGCTGGCGCCGCGATGACCCACCGAACAGATCGCTCCGCGGTAGGGGCGATCCGACAACCCCACCTCCAAAGAAAGGAATCTCTCCCATGGCTGTACTCGTAGGCAAGGAAGCGCCCGATTTCGAAGCCCAGGCCGTCGACGCCGCCGGCAACTTCAAGTCGGTCAAGCTCTCGGATTTGCAGGGCAAGTACGTCCTCCTGTTCTTCTATCCGCTCGACTTCACCTTCGTCTGCCCGTCGGAGATCATCGCCTTCGACAACCACCTCGACGAGTTCAAGGAGCGCGGCGTCGAGGTCCTGGGGGTCTCCGTCGACTCTCACTTCACCCACCACGCCTGGCGCAACACGCCCCGGGAGGGGGGAGGCATCGGCCCCATCCAGTTCTCCCTCGTCGCCGATCTGACGAAGGAGATTGCCCGGGACTACGACGTCCTCACGGGCGACGGAGCCGTGGCCTATCGAGGCCTGTTCTTGATCGACAAGCAAGGCAAGGTTCGTCACCAGGTGGTCAACGATCTTCCCCTGGGCCGCAACGTGGCGGAAGCCCTGCGCATGGTCGACGCCCTGCAGTTCCACGAGGAGAACGGCGAAGTCTGCCCCGCGAACTGGAACAAGGGCAAGCAGGGGATGAAGCCGACGGCCGAAGGTGTGGCTTCGTACCTGGAGAAGAACGCCAGCAGCCTCTAGGTTCCGGTTCGTTTGCGGCGCTGCGTCCATGCCGTGGCGCCGGGCGGGGATCGGGGTCGATCCTCGTCCTGGATCTCCGGGCCCCTCCTGGGCCCGGCCGGAGTTCCGAGCGCGCCGCCAGACGGGCGGCGCGTCTCGAGCTCCTCCTCGAGACTCAGAAGGATCGCCGCGTTCCATCGGTGTCCTTCGGTCGTGGCCGCTTCCGTCCACCAGGGGAGTCCCTGTTCGGCCGATGGCCGCCTCCCTCAACGTCGTGCGAGCGGAGCCCGATTCCAAGCCCGCGCCTTGGCGCGAAGCGTTTGCTGATCCAGGGCTGGGGCAGCGCCCTTCGAGAGCCAGGTAGCGGCCCGCCCGTGCTAGCGGGGATCCTCCCGCTGGAAAGCAGATTCAGGCCCGAGGCGGATGGTGGAGCCCCCGTGTTGCTCAGCGCGGTGTTCGCTCGGCCTGTTGCGAGCGTGGCCCCGCAGTCCGGTGTTCCTCGCGCTCTTCGGTCGGCTTGCCCCGCGCGCGACTTTCCACACGCAGATCCTCCCTGTTCTTCTGCGGGACGACGCGTTCTGGATTCCGTGCCTCTGGCTGTTCTGGCGCGTGAGCGTCGTGCGCCCGAGCGAACTTCGGCTGCCGCCACCACGGAGCATGCGCGCTAGCGTGCTTGCGGCGATCCGATCCCTCTTGAGATTGGAACTCAAACTCAGCGAGCGCGTGAAACGAACCTAATGCGGGCGTCAGGAATCGCGCGCCTTGAATTCTTCGAGAAGGGTTCCTTCGACTTCACTGGCGTTGACCGATAGTCGATACTCGCCGCCGATGGGCTGGGCGGTCCAACTGGTCTTGATTCTCGGTTTGGCGGTCGCGGTGTACGCACGTCGATCGGAGCTGCGTCAGCTTGCGAGCGGGGTTCAGGAACGGCGCAGGGCTCGAGAGCGTGGCAGCGATCGGGCCCGGCTGCAGTATCCGCACGTGGACCTTTCCCGCTGCATCGGTTGCGGGATCTGTGTCGCCGCCTGTCCGGAAGAAGGCGTGCTCGACATCCTGCACGGTCAGGCCGTCGTCGTGCACGGTGCACGCTGTGTCGGGCACGGCCGCTGTGCCGAGGAGTGTCCCGTGGGCGCCATCGCCATCACGCTGGGCGATATGGAACAGCGGCGTGACATCCCCGTGCTCGATGCCAGCTTCGAGTCTCCCCAGGTGCCCGGGCTCTTCCTGGCTGGAGAGCTGACCGGCTTCGCCCTGGTGCGGACCGCGATCGCCCATGGTACGGCCGTGGCCTCCGAGGTGGCGCGCAAGGTCGAGTCCGAAGGGAGGCACGATGGGGACTTGGACCTGTGCATCGTGGGGGCCGGACCGGCCGGCTTGGCCTGTTCGCTGGAGGCCAAGCGTCACGGTCTGCGCTCGGTGGTTCTCGAACAGGAGGAGCTCGGGGGGGCGGTGGCCAAGTACCCGCGCCGCAAGCTGGTCATGACCCAGCCGGTGGAGCTACCGCTCTACGGCAACCTGTCGAGGAGCTCCTATTCCAAGGAGGAGCTGATCGGCATCTGGGAGGAGATCGCGCTGCGCGAGGAGCTTCCCATTCACACCGGGGAGAGGATGACCGCGGTCGAGAGGCTCTCGGACGGGTCCTTTCGGGTTCGGACCCAGGCCGCGAGCTGGGAGGCCAGGAACGTGTGCCTGGCCCTGGGGCGGCGCGGGACCCCTCGCAAGCTCGGCGTGCCCGGGGAGGAGCTCCCCAAGGTGGCCTACAGCCTGCTTGATGCCCAGAGCTACCAAGGGCGACGCGTGCTGGTCGTAGGGGGAGGCGACAGCGCCGTCGAGGCTGCCCTGGGGCTCGCGGAACAGCCCGGCAACGAGGTCGTGCTGTCCTACCGGAAGAAGGCCTTCAACCGCATCAAGGCGCGCAACGAGGTGCGCCTGAACGAGGCGCTCCAGTCCTCGGCTCTGAGCGTCCTCACCGAGAGCGAAGTGCTGCGCATCACGCCCGACGAGGTCTTGCTGCAGGTGGTCGGCGAGGGGGAACCGAGGCAGGTTCGACTGGGCAACGACGAGGTCTTCGTGTTCGCCGGGGGGATCCCTCCTTTCGAGCTGCTGGAGAGCTTCGGGGTCTCCTTCGACCCCGGCGACCGCCCCGAGTCGGAGCCGCTCGCCGAGCAAGGCACCGGTCTCGTTCCCGCGCTCCTCGTGGCCCTGGTCTGGGCCCTTCTGGCCCTGGCGTGGTCGCTGTACCACGCGGGCTACTACGCCCTCCCGCTCTCCCAGCGGCCCGGCACGGTCGAGCACGCGCTGCTGAGGCCTTCGGGCACCCTGGGGCTGGCCTTCGGCATCGTCGCAACGGTGCTGATCGCCACGAACCTGGCCTACCTCCTGCGTCGGTCGCCGCGTATCCCCTTGACCTTCGGTTCGCTCCAGACGTGGATGACCTCCCACCTGGTGACGGGGCTCATGGCGCTCGTCCTGACCCTCATCCACTGCGGTCTCGTGCCGCGTGACACGCCTGGTGGACATGCGCTCGTGGCCCTCGTGGTCCTGGTCGTCACCGGCGCGATCGGACGCTACTTCTACGCTTTCGTGCCCCGTGCCGCCAACGGCCGTGAGCTGGCCCTGGAAGACGTGCGGCTCGAGCTGGCCAGCCTGGCCGCTGGCTGGGAACGGACCAACCGCGACTTCGGCGAACGCGTGCGCAAGCGGATCGATGGCTTGATCTCCTCGGGCCGCTGGCAGGGCGGCTTCTTCGTGAGGTTGGCGGCCCTGCTATCCTCCCAGGGCAAGCTGCGCAGCACGCTGCGCGAAATCGAGGCCGAGGGCCGCGCCGAGGGGATTGCGGCCGACCAGTTGCGCGAGCTCGTGCGGCTGGGCCGTCGGGCCCACCACACCTCCTTGATGGCGGCCCACTACGGCGACCTGCGCGCCGTGATGGGGTCCTGGCGCTACTTCCATCGCTGGATCGCGCTCCTGATGGTGCTGCTCCTGATCGTCCACATCGTCGTTGCCCTGCGCTACGGATCCCTGGGGGGGGAGAGGTCTTGAAGCTGCGCGACTCGCGGCTGTGGATCTCGCTGGCCTCCCTTGCGATCGTCCTGCTCCTGGTCTCGCGGGACCTGGAGCGAACGTCGCCCGGCCCGTTGTCGCCTACCCACGCCCAGAGCTCCGAGCTGAACGCACCGGAGGGCTGTGCGGCCTGTCACGGCGATGGTGACGGGGGCATGGCCCCGGCCTGCGGGGTGTGCCACGTGGAGATCGACCTTCAACTGCAGGCGGGGAGCGGCCTCCACGGAGCCTGGGAGTCCTCCCTGGCTCTCGACTGCGGCCGTTGTCACGTCGAGCACCTCGGGGCGCAGGTCCCGCTGGTCGGGGACCTCGCCTTCGAGCAAGCCGGTTTCGAGGAGGCGTCGGCCTTCGAGCACGGCCACACGTCCTTCGAATTGACCGGCCGGCACGACGAGCTCTCGTGCGCTGATTGTCACGCGAACGCGGAGGTGGACGTGCTGGCCGAGGGCAGCCGGCGCTTCCTCGGGCTGAGCCAGGAGTGCGCCCGTTGCCACGAGGACCCGCACGATGGGGTCTTCGCCCGCGGGTGTGCGACCTGCCATGGCCAGGAGCACCCCTTCGCGGACGTGGCCAGTTTCGTTCACGGCGACGCCTTTCCTCTGGTCGGGGCCCATGCCACGCCCAGCTGCTCCGAGTGCCACGGGCCGGGCACGGAACACTCCGTCGAGTCCCTGGCTGGCTGGGGAGAGCCGCCCGCGGGACGTTCCTGCGCCGACTGCCACGATTCGCCCCACTCCCAGACCTTCCTGGCAGGCGCCGGAGCGATCGCCCAGGTCTCCGCCGGGGCGAGCTGTGCCCAGTGCCACGACGCGCGGCACGCGGGCTTTGCCCAGGGGGCCACCATGACGGTCGAAGCCCACGCCGCGTCGGGCTTCGCCCTGGAGGAGCCCCATGGCAACCTGGCCTGCGATGCATGCCACGGGGACTCCCGATCCCCGGCGAGCTTTGCCGAGCGCTTTCCGGGGCGTTCCGCCCAGGCGTGCGAGAGCTGCCACGAGGATCCCCACGCCGGGGATTTCCAGGCCGGCCCCTTCGCCGGTGAAGGCTGCGCGGGCTGTCACCTCGAGCGGGCCTTTCGTCCCCACGCCTTCGATGCCGGGATGCACGCACGCACGGCCTTTGTCCTGGACGGCGCCCACGCCGCGGTCGAGTGCTCGGGCTGTCACGAGAGGGTCGAGCCCGATCGTCCGCGCCGCTTCGACGGAGCGCCCCTGCGGTGCGACGCGTGCCACGAGGACGCCCACGAAGGCCGTCTGACCCCACGGGTAGCGGGGGAGGACTGCTCCGCATGCCACACGACGAACCACTTCGCCGAGGTCGACCGCGAGGCTTTCGAACACGATCTCTGCACGCGCTTCGAGCTCGACGGGGCCCATGCGCGCGCCTCCTGCGAGGCCTGCCACACACCGACTGCCAGCGCGGACTCCTTCGGACGGACCTTCGGTCGGGTGGAAGCGCTCTTCGGTCCGCGCTTCGAGCGCTGCGAGACCTGCCACCAGGACGTGCACCGGGGCGCCTTTCGAGGCAGGGAGCATCCCCGCAGAGTCTCCGGACGAATCGGGTGTGCCCGCTGCCACTCCACCGGGTCGTTCCGCTCCCTCCTCGATGGGAGTTTCGCCCACGGGGAGTGGACCGGTTTCGTTCTGGAGGGGGCCCACGACGCGATCGCCTGCCAGAGCTGTCACGCAGAGAGCCCGGGCCCGGGGCGAAGCCTGGGCTTCGCCCAAGCCGGGGATCCGGGCAAGTGTCGCTCGTGTCACGAGGACTACCACCTCGGAGCCTTCGACCTACCCGTCGCGGGCCCGGCCGACTCCGAACCGACCGACTGCGCCCAGTGCCACGGCATCGAGGCCTTCGACCGGGGCGCCCGGGAACGCTTCGACCATGGGCGCTGGACTTCCTTCCCTTTGACGGGCGGGCACGCAGAGGTGAGCTGCGACGACTGCCACGTGGTTCGCGCCGAAGGGAGGGCTTCCCTCGGAGCGGTCCTCGGCAAGCGCTGCGGCGACTGTCACGGAGACCC
>JAUIEE010000170.1 GCA_030428965.1 bacterium
AGCCGAGCCGCGCCTCGACGCCGTCCAGCATCGCCACGACGCCGCGGCCCGGCTCCTCGCGGGCGTCGGCGAGGGGACGCGTGTCGAGCCCCTCCCGCGAGAGGGCGAGGCCGAGCGCCTTCGCCAGCGGATGGGAGGAGGTCTGGGCGAGCCGCGCGGCGAGAGCGACGAGGTCGGCGGGCGCCTCGGAGCGGTTGGCGAGGCGCGCCTCGGGGCTCGTCAGCGTGCTGTGGGCCACGTTTCCGATTCTGATGGGCATCGCCGGACACTTCTTCCTGGAGGGGGAGCGCCTGGTCCCGCGCCAGATGCTCGGCTTCCTGATCGGCTTCGCAGGGGTGGTCGTCCTCTTCTCCACCGACCTCAGGAACCTGGGGCCGGGGGCGATCGGGGCCGGGGCCATCTTGCTCCTGAGCCCGACCGTCTACGCCATCGGCACGGTCTTCATCAAGAAGCGTGCAGCTACCACGAGCTCGCTGCTGCTCAACCAGCGCGGCATGCTGGTCGCTTGCGTGGTTCTCCTGGGTCTCGGCTACGGGACCGAAGGCGACCAGCAGGTCACCTGGAGCCCGACGGCCATCGGGAGCGTGCTCTACCTCTCGATCGTCGGAACCGCGGTCACCTTCAGCCTCTACTACTGGCTCTTGCGCTACGCACCCACCTACAAGCTGAGCCTGATCGCCTACATCATCCCCGTCATCGCCCTGACCCTGGGAGCCGTGCTGGCCGATGAACCGGTGGGCGTCGAGACTCTGCTGGGCACAGGCTTGATCCTGCTGGGCGTCTCCCTGGTCTCGCTACGCCTGGGGCGGCGGGCCGACGCGCCCGCGGGCGAAGCGAGGGGTCAGGGGTAGTCTCGCTCCCTCAGTCTTCCTCGGGCAGAAACAGGAAGAGACCCAAACCGCGGGTCGAGAGGTTGCCGGCCGTGTCCAGGTTGGAACGCGCGCGCACCGCCCCCGGTGCGACGCCGGTGAAGGGCTTGGGCAGTGCTTTTGGCTCGTCCCCGGACAGGAGCACCAGGCTGAAGTTGCCCCCCGGCACGGGATACTGGGCCTTGAAGTCCGAGGCGTCCGCCAGCTCCCGGCACTCCTTGCTCCAGGCGTCCTTCCCGCCCAGGTCGATCAGGACTCCGAATCCCTGGGCGCCCGCCGAGCCGACGGCAAAGGGCAGCGTCTGACCGTAACTGCTCTTGGCGCCGCGGTAGCGATCGTCCCCGGCCAGATCCACCAGGAACCCGATCCCCCCGTCCCAGCCGTAGCCGCCCGACTGCCAGGCCCCCTCGTAGAGGTCGTCGCCCGCATGATCGAGCAGCAGACCCTGCCCCAGGTGACTGCCTTCCCCCATCGTGTGCGCACCGGCGATGCGGGCCGCTTTCTCCCGGCCGGTCATGTCGCCGATCAGGGCCCGGTAGTGATCGTTCCCCCCGCGATCGACGAGGGCCCCCATACCGCCGCCGTAGCCCGAGCCCAGGCTGGCGTTGGCCCCGATGTAGCGATCGTCGCCGCCGCCGTTGACGAGGATGCCGATCCCGCCGGGGGCCGTAGGGGTGTCCCGGTAGCCCGGATCCAGACTGCCCACACGCCAGGAAGAACCTGCCCCGAGTCCGAAGCTCAGAAAGCCGGGCTCTCCGACCTGAGGCTCGTTCGCGAAGCGAAACACGCCCCAGCACTGGTGGACGTCGTCCCCATCGCCTCGATCGAGCAGCATGCCCATGCCCTTGTTGACGCCGACGCCCTGGGCCAAGGCGGCGGACACGTAGATGTCCTCGCCCCCTTCGTCCGCCAGCACGCCCACGCCTCGCCCGAGCGCGGCCCCCAGGGCCCACTTCTCGGCGACGTAGAGGTCGTCGCCGCCCCGGTCGAACAACAGACCGATCCCATACAGCCCGGCTCCAAAGGCGAAACCACTGTCCAGCGGCCGTTCGCGGCCTCCCCAGAACTGCCCCGGGTCCAGGAAGCCCCGTTCCTCCAGCTGATCGGCCAGCCGCTGTCGGACGTCACCTTCGGGCAGGTTCGCTCCCTGGATGTAGCGGTCGTCTCCCTCGAGATCCATCAGCAGGTTGACCCCGAAGACCCCGGCCGCCGGACCGCCGACGCCTTCGGCCAGGTACAGATCGTCCCCGGACAGGTCGGCCCAGACCGATAGGGGCCGCGACGTCCCTTCGGTGACGTAGACGTCGTCGCCGCCGACGTCGAGCAGGAAGACGGCGTCAGGATCGGTGTAGCGGTTCGGACCGGGTCCCCCCACGATGATCGTGCCCACGTCCGATGGAGCCAGGAAGAGCACCTCACCCTCGACCCAGGCAGGCAGGTCCTCAGGGGAGGGCGCTTCGAACTCCGCCGCCTCCTCCGCCAGCCTGCGCAGGAAGTCGGCTTCGATGCACGAGGACATCCACAGGGCCGCTTCGGCACAGGCCTGCAGATCGACCTCCTTCTCGTCGAAGACCGCGTGGCGCTCTTCCCACTCGCGCTCGAGGTCGGTCCAGCCCCGTGAACGGATCGGCTCTCCGCCCAGGGCCCGAAACAGGTGATAGGTCGAGGTCATGGTCGGCAGGAGCTCGGGAATCTCCATCCCCAGGGTGGTCGCCCCTCCGCCCGGTTCGTAGGGATCGCTCGGCCGGAAGGCCCAGCCCAGCTCGTAGACCGGCGCCTCGCGGCTGTTCGCGGAGTAGTGACCGCCGGTCCGACACAGCCAGTCGGTCATGAAGTTCGTGCCCTGACGAACGGACGGAACCTCGCGCAGCATCTTGCGTTTGATCAGATGGCTGGCCTTCTGCATGTTGAAGCGCAGGGCATGGAAGGCCGAAGGAAGCGAGGTACCTGGCAACCGCGCCCCCTTCACCTGCAGGTCGCCGAGCTCCAGGGCGCGCCGCATCAGGCGCACCATGTTGTCCTCGCTGTCCAGCTCCCGTGCCCTGCGTTCGAAGACGAGCGGCGCCAGGAAGGGATCCGCGTTGGACCTGCGGGTCAGGCTCAGGCGCCCTGCGCCGAACTGACGGTCGAGCACCTTCTCGTAGGCGATGCGGAACTGCAGCCAGGCACCGAAGTCAGCGGCGACCCCGGTGCGCGGGTGAATCCAGCGCGGATCCAGCTCGAACTGCGGATCCACCTTCAAGAGGGACCGGGGGCGGGTCAGGGCCGAGAGCAGGACGCCCACCGAGCGCCCCAGGCGGACGTCGTCCTCGAGTGCGTTCACCTCCTGGGGTGGGCACAGGGACGGCCCCAGGAGGATTGCGAGCAGCACACAGGCTGAGGTCAGCGACTTGCGAAGGAACATGGTCGGCTCTAAGACGTGAGGGGGAGTCTAGCGAACCCAAGACCCCGCCCCGTCGTGCCCTCCAAAAGAAGCCTAACCCGACGTCTGGCGATCGGCCTGTCTTCCCTGGCCCTGGCCCTGGCCGCTGGCGAGCTCTTCGTGCGCTGGAGATCGCCCCGGCAGCCTCCGCTTCGTCTCGAACAGTTCTCGAACGCCATTCACGAAGGTTTCGACGTCCGCTTCCGCGAAGTCTTCGAGAGCGATCCGGAGCTCGTGTGGAGGCTCGGCCGGGACCTTCGACTCGCACCGGACGCATGGCCCCTGCCGGGCCTCGTTTCCAACAGCCAGGGCCTGCGCGAGACGAAGGTCATTCCCCTGGCGCCGAAGGAAGACCTGCGCATCCTCTTCGTGGGCGATTCGTGCACCTTCGGCTATCAGCTGCCGTGGCAAGAGTCCTTCGTCCAGCTGACCGAGATCGGCCTCTCCGAACGCTTCGCCCCGGCCACCATCGAGTGCATCAACGCGGGCGTCCCCGGCTACAGCCTCTTCCAGGGCTGGCGCTTCCTCGAGACCGAGGGGCTCGACTTCGAACCGGACCTGGTCGTGCTCAACTTCGGCTGGAACGGATCGACCCGCTGGGACGGCCTGAGCGATGCCCAGCACCACGCCGCCTGGGTGCGCGCCCAGCCTCCTCCGGGTCTGCGCTGGAGTCGCCTGGCCCAGCGCCTCTGGGAAGCCGGCGCCGATCGACGGGCTGGCCCCGTCCAGGAGCCGCGGGCCCGGCTCTTGCCCGAGGAATTCGAGGACCTGCTCCAGCGCTGCGACCGGCTCTGCGCCCAGCGTGGAACCGAGCTGCTGCTCTTGATCGGCGCGGGGCGCTTCAACCTGACCCAGCCCTTCGAGCGGCGCAACGCGTTTCAGGCGGCCCAACTCTCCTTCGCCCGATCGCGTGCGTACCTGACAGGTGGAGCGCCCGCCCTGCTCGACACGGTCCCCATCCTCCAAGACCTCGGCCAGGAACACGCCGCCGACGAGCTCTTCTTCGACGAGGTCCACACCACCGCCCTGGCCAACCGGGCCATCGCTTCCGCGCTCGTGTCCAAGCTCGCGCCCTGGGTTGCTCAAGAGCTCGAAGAGAAGCGTGGCGAAACGGAGTAGCCGCACTCCGCGGGCTGTCCCCCACGGGTAGAATCCAGGCCGTCATGCGACGTCCCTCCCACGTCCGCCTCCTCCCGATCTGTGTCCTCTCGAGCGTCCTGGTGGGCTGCTCCGGCGACTCCTACCGCGGCGCCCGCAGCTCGGCTCCCGCGCTCCCCGTGGACCGGCCGATCGAGCGCATCGAGGGTGAGTTCGTTTCCTCGAGCAAGTGCCGCGCCTGCCATCCGCGCGAGTACGCCACGTGGTACGCCTCCTACCACCGCAGCATGACCCAGGAGGCGCGCCCGGAAAACGTGGTGGCTTCCTTCCAGGACGTCGATCTGCACTTCCGAGGACGCGACTACCGTCTCATGCATGCCGATGGGGAGCTGCGGGTCGAGATGGCCGACCCCGACTTCGAGGGAACCGGCCCGGCGCCGAGGATCCAGGTCCCCTTCGCACTCGTGACCGGCTCCCACCATTTCCAGGCCTTCTGGCTGCCGACGGGGAAGACGCGCAAGCTGGAGTTCTTCCCGATGTGCTACCGCATCGACGTGGGTCGCTGGATGCCGGTCGACTCCGCCTTCCTCTTCCCTCCGGAGGACCACCAGGAGCTCGACAACGGACGCTGGAACCGCAACTGCAACAAGTGCCACACGACCCAGGGTCGACCGGGCCTGAGGGGACCGGACGACATGGACACGACCGCGGCCGAGTTCGGCATCTCCTGCGAAGCCTGCCACGGACCTGCGGCCGAGCACGTCGCCCAGAACGCCAGCCCCGCCCGTCGCTATCGCGCCCACTTCTCGGAGGGCCGGGACGAGTCCATCGTCCAGCCCGAGCACCTGGATGCGCGACGATCCGCCCAGGTCTGCGGCCAATGCCACGCCATCACCAGCGCCAACAACAAGGAAGAGGCCGCGAGATGGCGCCGGGAAGGCTACTCCTTCCGCGCGGGGGACAACCTCCTGGCCACCCGCAACGTGCGTCGGGAGGGCGAGGAGTACTTCTGGGACGATGGAGTCATCCGCGTCTCCGGCCGGGAGTACAACGGCTTGACGCGCTCACCCTGCTACGAGCACGGACTCGAATCCCGGGGCATCATGACCTGCGTGTCCTGCCACCAGATGCACCCCTCGGAGAACGACGGCCGCACCCTGGCGGAATGGGCCGATGACCAGCTCAAGGTGGGCATGCGCGGCAACCTGGCCTGCCTCCAGTGCCACCGAGAGTACGAGGCTCCCGAGCGCCTGGTGGAACACACGCGTCACGAGCTCTCCTCCGCGGGCAGCCAGTGCATGAACTGCCACATGACCTACACCTCGTGGGGCTTGATGAAGGCCATGCGCACCCACCAGGTAACGAGCCCGTCGGCCCTGGAGAGCCTCGAGACCGGGCGCCCCAACGCCTGCAACCAGTGCCACCTGGATCGCAGCCTGGCCTGGGCCGCCGATCACCTCGAAGAGCGCGGCGACCAGCCCCGCCCCTCGCTGGACGAGGACCAGGTGCAGGTGGCCGCCTCGATCCTGTGGCTCTTGACCGGCGACGCAGGGCAAAGGGCCCTGATGGCCTGGAGCTTCGGTTGGCCGGACGCCCAGGCAACCTCCGGCACGACCTGGATGGCCCCCTACCTGGCCCAGCTCTTCACCGATCCCTACGACACGGTTCGCTTCCGCGCCCACCGCTCCCTGCGCACCCTGTGGGGTTTCGAGGACTTCGAGTACGACTTCGTCGGCCCCCCGAGCGATCGCGGCGCGGCCCTCGAACGCGCACTCGAACGGTGGCGCAACCTGCCCGCCGAGCCGGGCCCGCGGGGTGAGCACCTGCTGCTGAATCCCGACGGGAGCTTGCAAACCGAACGCTTCCAGCGTCTCTTGCAACAGCGCGACGACCGCCCCGTCAGCTTGCAGGAATGAGCCCCCAACCTCAGGGTCCCGCCCGGAAAGGCGGTGAGAGAAACCTCCGCTTCGGCTGGTGGTCCCTCCTGGCCTTCCTGAGCCTGGGCATCGCCCTGGAAGCCATGCACGGCTTCAAGATCGGCTGGTACCTCGACGTGGCCCACGAGACGCGCCGCTTGCTGTGGCGCCTGGCCCACGCCCACGGAGTTCTCTTGGCGCTGGTCAACGTGGCCTTCGGCCTTTCCTGGCCCCGGCTGCGCCCCGGCCCTACCCTTTCTCGGGCTTCCCTGGCCCTGATCGGCGCCACCGTCCTCTTGCCCCTGGGCTTCTTCCTGGGCGGGCTGTTCGTCTACGGCGGAGACCCCTGGATCGGAGTCTTCCTCGTTCCCCCCGGGGCACTCTTCTTGTTCCTCGGCGTCTTCTTCACCGCACGCTCCACCTGACTCCCATGCAAGAGAAGCTCTCCCGTCGAACCCTCTCCAAGCTTTGCGTGGCTGCCTTCGGAGGAGCCCTGGCCGGAACCCTGGGCACGGCCTGCTCGAAGGAAGGCGCGCAAACTCCACCCTCCGAAGCGAAGCTTCCTCCGGCGGAAGAGATCCCCTCCGAAGAGCTGCTCCTGTCCGAACCTCACGTCTGCCGGGGCCTGAACACCTGCAAGGGACTGGGCGCAGGGGGTCAGAACGAGTGCGCCGGACAGGGATCGTGCGCGACGGCCAACGAACACTTGTGCCACGCCATGAACGAGTGCAAGGGACAGGGGGGCTGCGGATCGACCTCGGGCGTCAACTCCTGCAAGGGCACCGGGGAGTGTGGCGTACCCCTGTCGTCCAAGACGTGGAAGACGACCCGCGCAGCCTTCGAGAGCGCCATGGACGAGGCCGGCCGGGACTATGCGGCGGCGCCGGCCGAAGAGTCGAGCTGAGCCAGGTCCGCTAGTCCCCGTCCGCGTAGCCGAGAGCACGCAGGTCGCGGTCGTGCTCCTCGCTGAGCTCGACCTGGCTGGGGTCCGCCCGAACCTCGGTCCTCTCCCCGATGCTCGCACGCACACGTTCGAGAACCTCGTCCGCCCAGGGGGCTCGTCCGGCGAGGTCTTCCAGCTCGCCTGGATCCGCCTCGAGGTCGAAGGCCGCAACGAGCTCGAGGTCGTTCCAGTCTCCACCCCGGCCGCGGGCCACGATCTTGTGCCGCCCCGACACGACGGACACGCCTCCCGCGTCGAAGGAATAGACGTCTCGGTCCTTCCCCACCGACAGGATCGAGTCTCCCCCCCAGAGCGGAGCCGCAGGCACTCCGGCCATCTCCGCCACGGTCTTCGGCAGATCGACCAGGGAAACGCCCCAATCGATGTAGCCCGGGGTGAGATCAGGTCCGCGAACGAGCAGCGGCACGCGTAGCATCTCTTCCCACAGGGAGTCGCCGTGACCCATCAGGCCGTGCTCCAGAAAGGCCTCGCCGTGATCGCTGGTGAAGATCAGGTAGCCGGTGTCGAAGAAGCGCCGTTCGGCAAGCTCGAGGGCCCAGGCATCGAGCTCCAGATCCAGGGCGGTGGCTCCGCGGCGATAGATCTCCAGGAGCTGCTCGGCCTGCTCAGGGGTCACGTCGTGCTGGAAGACATTCGCGTCGCGTGCGATGGCCGCGTACTCGGCATCGTCCTCGTCGCTCCCGGTGCGGTAAGGGACGTGGGTACGGTAGGTCTGCACGAAGAGGAAGGTCGGGCGCCCATCGGAGGCCGCCAGGAAATCGGAGGCAGCCCGCAGGGTCCTGGAGAGCTTGCGGTCGGAGATCTCGTAGAACCACTCGAACCCCTCGTCGAAGCCGTAGACCCGGGAGACGATCCCCGAGTCGACCACCGCGCCGGTGCGGTAGCCGAAAGCGGCCAGATGCTCGGCGACCGTGGTCAGGTCCCTGGAGAGTCCCACGTTGCGGTTCGTTCCCCCGTGCTGGGGAGGAAAGCAGGCGGTCAGCATCGAGATCTGGGAGGGCAACGTCCAGGCCGCCGGGGACCAGACGCGACGGAACCGGACGCTCTCTTCCACCAGGGCGTTGAGGTGCGGCGTCGTTTCGGGCGATCCTCCGTAGATTCCCAGGTTGTCGGCGCGAAAGGTGTCCGCCAGGAACAGGACGACGTCGGGGCGCCGAGCGCCCGCACCCAGGACCCGCGGTCCCACCGTAGGACTGAGCAACGCCATCCAACCGGGTCCTTCCAGGTCGAAGGACAACCTGCCCGGGGCATCGCCCGGGGGCAGGTCGAGGCTCAGCCAGCGCTGGGTCGTCTCCGCGCCGACGGACAGTTCGAATTCGTGCCGGACCTCTCCCTCCCAGCGGATGCGGCAGACGAGCTTGCCCGACGCCGCCGAGTCGGCGGCGAAGGCCTGACCCACCGCCTGGAAACGCAGCACGCCGCCCGCCGGTACGCGTCCTTCGACCACGGTCTCCTGACCCGGCCAGAGCACGAGCCCCTCCCCGGTCGCACCTCCGATCTCCGTGCGCCAACGCCCCCCCACGCTGCGCCCGAGGTTGAGCCGCATGGCCAGGCGTACGTCCCTGGGCGGCCCATCCCCCGGAGGCAAGCGCAGGCACAGCGACTTGCGGCGGGCCACGAACTGTCCGGGGGGCAGCTCCTGGTCTCGACGCACGCTTCCCTGGGTGCGCCGCTCGTAGGCCACGTCCCCCACCCACAGTCGAATCTCCAGGTACTTGATCGTGCGCACCGTCCCCGGAAAGGGCGGATCGGTCAGCCAGCTGTCGGACCACGGACCCGGGCGCCAATCCCCGGGCTCCAGCCGCGTCTCGATCCAGGCCTCCCCGTCCCCGTCGCCGACCCCCTGGGCCGGACGAAAGCCCTTGGCCAGGTGCACCCAGGAAGAGGCTGGCTGACTCCCCTGCGAGCAGCCGGCGAGCCCCACGGAAAGGAGCACCAGGGCCAGGGTCCTCAGCATCGGAATCGATCTTCGCTCCATGGATCCGGGGGCCTCGGCCCTGCCTCGGATCGTATCACCTCCACCCAGGTGGTACGCGCGGTATCGGGGCGGTAGCTTGGTCGAGCGCGATCGACGCGTGGGTCCCATGCAACCGACCACCGAAGCCCTCAGCTGGAGGGACTGGCACTCCGAGGAGATTCCACTCCAGCTCGGCGTGTCCTCGTGCCTCCTGGGGGAAGAGGTTCGCTTCGACGGGGGCCATGCCCGCAGTCGTTTCGTCACCGACGGCCTGGGCCCCTGGGTGCGCTGGGTGCCCACGTGCCCCGAGGTGGAGATCGGCATGGGGACCCCGCGGCCTTCCATCCGACTGGAGCAACATGGCGAACAATTGCGCCTGAGGTCTCCCAAGACGGGCGTGGACTACACGCGTGCCATGGAGGACTTTGCGCTGGAGCGCGTACAACGGCTCCTGGAGCAGGGTATCGACGGCTACGTGTTCAAGAAGAACTCGCCCTCCTGCGGCATGGAACGCGTGCGCGTCCACGGCGCCAAGAACCTGCTGCACAAGAAGGGCCGCGGCCTGTTCGCCGAGCGCCTGATGCGGACCGCTCCCCACCTGCCGGTGGAAGAAGACGGAAGGCTCGGAGACCCCGCGCTGCGCGAGAACTTCATCGAGCGCATCTTCTGTCGCAATCGCTGGCGCAACCTCGTGGCCGATGAGGCGCACCGCAAGCGGCTGATCGCCTTCCACACGGCCCACAAGCTCCTGATCTGGTCCCACAACGAAAGCGCCATGCGCAGAATGGGACACCTGCTCGGAAGCGCTCCCCGGGGCCGCGACCCAGAGCTCTATGCGCGCTACGAGGAAGAGTTCGCCCAAGCACTGCAGAACAAACCGACGCGCCGCCGGCACACGAACGTGCTTCAGCACGCCTTCGGCTACCTGAAGAAGCTCTTGAGCCCGACCGAGAAGCGCGAGCTCTTGATCGCCCTGGAGGACTACCGCCAGGGTTTGCTGCCCCTCATCGTTCCGATCACTCTGTTGCGCTACAACATCAAGAGGTTCGAAGTCGACTACCTCCTGGGACAGCTCTACTTCGATCCGCACCCCAAGGAGCTGCTGCTCCG
>JAUIEE010000618.1 GCA_030428965.1 bacterium
CCCCGGGAGATCAAACCCCAGGAAAACCGTGTGGCCCTGACCCCCGCCGGCGCCGAGCGATTGCGCGCCGACGGACACGAGGTCTTGATCGAGCGCTCCGCCGGAGTGGACTCCGGCTTTCTCGACCAGACCTACACCGCCGTGGGGGCCAAGATCCTTTCGTCGGCCGAGGACGTCTTCGGTACGGCGGAGATGATCCTCAAGGTCAAGGAGCCCCTGGCCCAGGAGTGGCCCCTGTTGCGCCCGGGCCAAACGCTGTTCACCTACCTGCACCTGGCGGCGAGTCGTGAGCTGACCGAGGCCATGGTCGCGAGCGGCTCCTACTGCTTCGCCTACGAGACCCTCGAGGTCGATCACACCCTGCCCTTGCTGACTCCGATGAGCGAGGTGGCCGGACGCATGTCGATCCAGGCCGGTGCCCCAGGGCGGCTCGGGCATCCTCCTGGGCGGCGTTCCCGGCGTGGGGCGCGCGCGCGTGCTCGTGCTCGGGGGAGGCGTCGTCGGCACCAACGCGGCTCGCATGGCCTGCGGCCTGGGAGCGGACGTGACCGTCATGGATCTCGACCTCGACCGCCTGCGTTACCTCGACGAGGTCATGCCGAAGAACTGCCACACGGTCTACTCGACCCCGCTCGCCATCCGAGAGCAGTTGGAGCACGTGGACCTGGTCATCGGAGCCGTCCTGATCCCCGGGGCGGCCGCTCCCAAGCTGATCCGCCGCGAGGATCTCTCTCTGATGAAGCCCGGCACGGTGATCGTCGACGTGGCCGTGGATCAGGGGGGCTGCGTGGAGACCTGCCGTCCCACGACCCACCGCGACCCGGTCTTCGAAGTCGACGGCGTCGTGCACTACTGCGTGGCCAACATGCCCGGGGCCGTCCCGCGGACCAGCACCCTGGCCCTGACCAACGCCACCCTGTCCTGGACCCAGGCCCTGGCCAAGGAAGGGCCCATCCGCGCCATGCAGAAGAGTCCGGTCCTGGCCAGCGCCGCCAACGTCCTGGCGGGCAAGATTACCTACCCCGGAGTCGCCCAGGCCTTTGGGATGGAGCACACTCCTGCCGAAGAGGTGGCACGCGGCCTGGCCTAGGCCGCTCTCCCCGTGCCCCTCATCGATCTGTTCAGCCAGGAAGACCCCGGTTTCGCAGCGCTGTTCGTCCTGGCCCTGCTCCAGGGCCTGACGGAGTTTCTGCCGGTCAGCTCCTCGGGCCACCTCGTGCTGGCTCAGAGTGCCATGGGGCTGACCGAACCGGCCCTGGTGATGGACATCGCCCTGCACGTGGGCACCCTGCTGGCGGTCTTCGTGGCGTACCGCAAGGATCTCACGAGCCTGGCCTCCGAGGCCATGCGGGGCCGCTTCCAGGACCTAGGGCCGCTGGTGGTCGGAACCGTTCCGGCGGCTTTCGTGGGGCTCACCTTCGGCGGGCTGCTGGAGGAGGCCTTCCACCAGGCCCGGTTCGCGGCCATCGGGCTGTGCCTCACCGCGGCCATCCTGCTGGTCGGGGAGTGGGCGCGTCGCAGCTCCGACCCGCTCGAGCAGCGTTCCACGATCGGCTACGGGGACGCCATCTGCATCGGGCTGGCCCAGGCCTTCGCCATCTGGCCCGGCGTCTCGCGCTCCGGTTCGACCATCGCGATGGGGCTCGTGCGCGGCTTGGACACCAAGGTCGCTGCGCGCTTCTCCTTCCTGCTCTCGATCCCCGCCATTCTGGGGGCGGCCGTCGTGCAGTTGCCCAAGGTCGAAGCCGGAGAAGCCGGCCTGGGCTGGGGCCCGCTCGTTTGGGGCATCCTGTTCGCGGGGCTCGTCGGTTGGGGAGCGCTGCGCATGCTGCTCGCCTTCCTGGGCCGTGGGGCCTTTGCCTGGTTCGCCGTCTACTGCTTGATTTTG
>JAUIEE010000171.1 GCA_030428965.1 bacterium
CCCGCGCGGAGCTGGCAGCCATCGATCGGCTGTCGCCGGCGGTGGAGGTGGAGTGGATCGACAGCGTCCCCGGCTGGGTGCGCATCGAGACCGGGGAGGGAGTACGCGGCTGGGTTCCCGAAGCCTCCGTCTTCGAGCTGGAGCCCTGGCGCGCGACGGACAGCTGATTCGAGGGGGGATGCCGCCCCGCGGAGTCAGTACACTCGGGCCCAGCCCATGGCACGCCTATCTCGACGGGTCGTTCTCGGTGCTCTCGGCGTCGGAGCCGGAGGCCTCGTCCTCGGACGGCTCTCGATGCCCTGGTTCCTGCGACCGGGCCCCGTCAAGCCGATCGAAGAGCTGTCCCTGCCGGCCCAGGCCCTGGTGGCCGAGTCCTTCGGGGATCTCGACCCCGAATCGGCCTGGGACGTCCACGTGCACCTGGTCGGCCTCGGCCAGGGCGACAGCGGCTGCTGGATCCAGCCCCAGATGCGCAGCCATGCGCATCCGATCCGTCGCATTCAGTACGAGGCCTACATGGCCGCGGCCGGCGTGCGCGGGGAAGAAGACGCGGACCGGCAATACCTGCAGCGCCTGCTGGCCCTGCACCGCGCGGCCAACCCTGAGGGAAAGCTGCTGCTCTTCGGGTTCGACTACCACGTGGACTCGGCCGGTCGGGAGGTGCCCGAGCGGTCTCCCTTCTACACGCCCAACGACTACGTCCTGCGCGTGGCCGCCGAGAACCCGGACGTGCGCGCGTGCGCCTCGGTGCATCCCTACCGGACCGACGCCGTGGAGCGGCTCTCCCGCTGCGCCGCCGCCGGGGCGATCGCCGTCAAGTGGCTTCCCAACGCCATGGGGATCGACCCGGCCTCGGAGCGGTGCGACGCCTTCTACGGGCGGATGGCCGAGCTGAAGCTCCCCCTGATCACCCACGCGGGCCTGGAGAAGGCCGTCCACGCGGAGGGGGCCCAGGAGCTCGGCAATCCCCTGCGCTTACGGCGGGCCCTGGACCAGGGGGTGAAGGTGGTCGTGGCCCATTGCGCGAGTCTGGGAGAATCCCTCGACCTGGATGGGGGAGGAGCCGAAAGAGAGAAGGCGGAGAGCTTCGAGCTCTTTCTGCGCATGATGGACGAGGAGAGATACGAGGGGCTCTTGTTCGGCGAGATCTCCGCCCTGACCCAGATCAACCGCTGCGGTGAACCTCTGCGCCAGTTGCTGCGTCGCAACGACCTGCACCCTCGGCTGGTCAACGGCTCCGACTATCCTCTGCCCGCAATCGATCCGCTCTTCAGCACGCGCCTGTTGGTGCGGCGCGGCTACCTCGAGCCGAGCGAGCGCGCACCTTTGAACGAGATCTTCGAGGCCAATGCGCTGCTGTTCGACTTCGTCCTCAAGCGGCGCCTGCGCTTGGTGGAAGGCGCGGTCCATCGTTTTCCTCCCGGCGTATTCGAGAGCCGCCGGCTCTTCGCGTGAGGTGCCGCCCGATGAGCACCTGGGGGCGAGTCCTCCCGGCCTGCGCCCTGTTCCTGGCGGCGTGCGGACAGCCCCGGGCGGACTCGGACGGAGGCGGCTTTCTCGTCATCACGATCGACGGACTGCGGGCCGATCACGTCGCGCACCTGGGCTACGATCGACCGACCACGCCGACCCTCGACCGCCTGGCCGCGGAGGGCGTCAGTTTCGCGAACGCCTTCGCCTCTTCGCCCAAGCTCTTGCCCGCGCACATCGCCATGCTCACCGGGTGCGAGCCCTACGTCGCACGCCGGCGCTTTCCCGCGGAGATCGAGGCCCCCGATGAGAAGCGTTGGAAGGTGCCCGACCTGGTCCCGCGCCTGGCAGTGGAGCTCTTGTCCTCGGGCTACCGCACCGCTGCCTTCGTGAACCACGCCAAGCTGGCCCCGGTCTACGGGCTGCAGCCTGGCTTCCAGGACTACGTCGTCTCGAGCGGTCCGACCGGCCGTGGGGCGAGCTCGGGCGAGCGGCCCCTAACCGAGAGGTTTCTCCAGTGGTTGCGGCGCGTGGGGGAGGACGAGCCGTGGTTCGCCTACCTGCACTTCAACGACCTCGAGCAGATCGGCTCGAGCCCCGACCCGGTCTGGGATCGCTACTTCGACGAGCGGCCCGGACTGGATGAAGTGCCGCCCGTGGCCAGCAACGATTCGGTCTGCTTCGCGATTCCGCGCTCTCGTTGGCGCGGTGCTTCCCTCAGCCTGGGGGAGTACGAGGCCATCTACGACGGTCACCTGCGGCGCGTGGATGCGGAGATCGACCGACTCCTGGGGAGCCTCGAGGTTTCCGGACGCTACGGCAACACGACGGTGATCGTGCTGGGGACCCACGGCATACAGTTCGGCGAGGCCGGGCTCTACCTCTCCAGCGGCTTCTACTCGATTCCCGACCTGCACGTTCCGTGGATCGTCCGGCTGGGGGAGCGGGTGGACCGCGTCGGGCCCCGGCAGGGGCTGGTCGTCGAGCAGCTCGCCAGTCAGGTGGACCTGGCCCCGACCCTGCTGGAGCTGGCGGGGCTCGACGTTCCCGAGGGCATGCACGGCTACTCCCAGCTCGACGCCCTGACCGGTCTCGATCAAGGCCGCCCTCCCAGGGAAATGGCCTTTGCCACCTGCGGCCTGTACGAAGGCTGCACCTTGATCGGGGAGCGCTGGTGCCTGGAGTACATCACCCGGGACAAGGTCGTGGATCGGCGGCTGAACCTGTCCTGGTTCGGCGCCGTCGAACGTCAGGGGGAAGGAATGGAGACCGCGGATCGCAGGCTTCGTTTCTACAACTGGCAGGAGGATCCGACCCCGACCCTGAGCTACGTGGACGATCGGCACCCTCTGTTCGCGCGCTACAAGTCGAGGGCCAAGAGCTGGTTCCTGCGCATTCGCCGAACGCGCGAGCTCCTGCAGGATCCCGAGCTGATGCAAGCCTCCGAGGAAGAGGAGTCCCTGCGCGAGCTCCAGCAGCTGGGGTACATCTCGGAAGAGACGGGATGGCCACCGCGCTGAAGATCCTCGCCATCAGCTTGCGCTACCCTCCCTACGTCGCGGGCGGGTACGAGCTGATCACGGCCGAGGTCGTGGAGACCCTGCGCGAACGGGGGCACCTGGTGCAGGTCTTGACCGGGAGCGGTGGGAAGTTCGTCGGGCCGGACGTGCTCCCCTGGCTCCGACCGGCGCTGGACGGAACGGTGGACCCCCTGCAGGAATCGCTGCAGGCCGGAACCTGGGAGCGCTTCCAGCTGCACTTCTTTCGCTGCGCCAACTATCGCTCGACCCTGCGCGCCCTGGGGCGGAACGACTTCGACGTCGTGTTCTTCTTCAATCTCGGGCTCGTCTCCCTGGCACCTCTCCTGGCCGCCAGGCACCGGGAGCTGCCGACCCTGGGCTACCTGGCCGACGGTTGGCCGGGCAACCTCTGGCTGTCCTCCTGGGACGGAAGCGAGAGCGGTCGGCGCAAGCAGGGACAGAAGCAGCTGCTTCGCGAGGTGTGGGGGAGCTTTCGATCCACGGTCGGGCTGGGACCGCTGTGCGCATGCAGTCGCTTCCTCGAACGCGAGATGCTGGACGAGGGTCTTCCGGCGAGCGATCTCGAAGTGGTGCTCCCCGGGGTGCCTCCGGACATGGAGGGTTGGACGGAGAGCCTGCGGCCGCGTTCCCGCTCGAAGGGCGAGCCCCTGAAGGTGATTTGCGCGTCGTCCCTGTGGCCCGGGAAGGGGCAACACGTCCTGATCGAGGCCTTGGCTCGCTCGTCGGCGGCCGCGCGCATCGAGCTGGAACTGGTGGGTGGAGGTGGAGCCGACTACCGCGCCGAGCTGGCAGACCAGGTGGCCAGGGCCGGGCTCGGAGCGCGGGTCTCGTTCAGCGGGCAGGTCGGAAGGGAGGAGCTGTCCCGACGGCTGGCCCGCTCCCATGTCCTGGCCATGCCCAGCGTTTGGGGGGAGCCGTTCGGTCGCACTACCCTGGAGGGCATGGCCCACGGGCTGGCGGTGCTCGCCAGCGATGCGGGAGCCTCGCCCGAGATCCTGCGCGACGGCGTGGACGGTCGCATTGTCCCCGCGGGGCGTCCTCACGAATGGGCCCAGGCCCTTGCACGTCTCGAGGCCGATGAATCCGAGCGCTTGCGCCTGGCAAGCCAAGGACGGGAGCGCGTGTGCGCGGACTTCTCCCACGCCACCTTTGTCGACGAGCTGGAGTCCAGGCTGAGGCGGGCCGCGCGGAGACGAAGCGCGTGAAGATCCTGCTCGTTTCCAACGGCTACCCTCCCCGGGGCAAGTGGGGCACCGAGTTCTACACCCGGGCCCTGGTTCGTGGCTTGCAGGCACGGGGTCACGAACTCTTCGTCCTGCATCCGGTGCGCAGTGGGGCGCGGCCCCGCTACCACGTCGAGCGCGTGCAGGAAGACGGGGTGGAGATCACCCTGATCCACAACGCCGGAGACCCGGCCAAGGGCTTCCGTTCCAGCTACGCCGACGCGCAGATCGAGCGCCTGTTCCAGGCCGAGCTCGAACGCATCGGTCCCGACGTGTGCCACTTCACCTACCTCTTGTGGGGCCTCTCCGCAGGGCTGGTGCAGGTGGCCCGAAGCGCCGGGGTCGCTCCCCTGATCACGCTGACCGACTATGGCCTCCTGTGTCATCGCGGGCAGATGTTCGACTGGAGGCTCGAGTCCTGCGGAGGGCCTCACCCTGCCGATGTCTGCGCGCGCTGCGTGCGCGAACCGGCTCCTTTCGACTATGCCCCCTTCGAGCTGACCCTGCGCCGGTGGGCCGTCCGATCGATGGCGGCCCTGGGCGGGCTGGGGAAGGTCGTCCAGGCAGAGGATCTGGAGCGGCGCGAGGCCGAGATCCGGGCCGCCCTGGACGCGGCCCTGTGCTGGATTGCGCCGACCGCTTCCCTGGGGAGGGTCTTCGAGCGCGCCGGCTTCTCCGGCGAGAAGCTCGTGCAGCTGGTCTATTCCTTCGACGAAGGGCCGTACCGCGCCGTCCGGGGACCTGGTCCGGACGAGGTGCGCTTCGGCTTCTTCGGTCAGTTCGCACCCCACAAGGGGCTGGCAACGCTGATCGAAGCGGCGCGCGGGCTGGAGAAGCGCCACGGGAACGGAGCCTTCGAGGTCGTGCTCTTCGGAGCACCGAGCAGCGGGCGCCATCGCGAGTACGCTTCCCGGGTGCTGGCGGACCTGCCGGCCAGCGTGCGCCTCGGGGAGGTCTTCTCTCCCGAGGAGGCTCCCCGGGTCCTGTCCGAACTCTCGGCCATCGTCTTGCCTTCGGAGTGGGACGAGAACGCTCCTCTGTCCCTCCTGCAGGCCCGGGCGGCAGGTGTGCCGTCCCTGGCCAGCGACGTCGCCGGCATGCGGGAAGTCTGTCGTCCCGGCGAGCATGGGGAGCTCTTTCCGCCCGGGGACGTTGCGTCCCTCACCGACTGCATGCAGCGCGTGCTCACCGGAGAGATCGGTCGTCTGGAACGGCCGGGCCTGCCCCTCTCCCTCGACGATCACCTGACGCGGGTCGAGGCGCTCTACGAACGGGCGATGCGGTCGGTGGGCGCCCATGGGTAGTCCGAAGGATCCGCACCGGCTGCGCGTCGGCTTCGTGTGTCACGGTTGGTATCCCGATCCAGGGGGGGTCGAGACCCACACCCGGGACCTGGCCCGGGCCCTCATCGGTCGCGGTCTCGAAGTCCATGCCCTGTGCCTGGATTACTCCGAGGGCCGCGAGCCCTACTCCGTGAGGGACGAGGAGATCGAGGGCGTGCGCGTGCGCCGGATGGCGTACCGCTACCACGATCACCGCGGATTGGCGGACCTCGTTTCCAACCACGGGACCACGGACCGGGCCGAGTCCTGGGTGCGGGAGCATGGGATCGACCTGGTCCACGTTCACCACCTCACCGGTTTCGGTCTGGGGCTCCTTTGGCGACTGGCCCCCTTGCGCATCCGCAGCGTGATGACCCTGCACGACTACTGGCCCCTTTGCCCGCGGGGTCAAATGATGCAGGCCTCGGGCGAGGTGTGCGCGCGCCCCGAACCTGAGGTGTGTGCAGCGTGCCTGCTCGGGACCTGGCCTCACCTGATGCCCAGTCGGGGGGGCGATCCGCGCGATGCCCGGGGAGGCACGGTCGCGACCGATGCAGAGGCGGCCGATGCACGCACGCGCTACGCCCTGGCGGCCCTGGCCCAGGCGGACCTGCTCTTGACCCCCTCCGGCGCGGCCCGTGACGTGTACGTGCGCGCAGGTCTGAGGGCGGACGCGGTGCGCGTGTGCGAGAACGGCGTGGACGTCGGGACCCTGGCCACGCAGGTGCGTCGTCTGAGGGCCGAAAGACCCCCACGGGACCAGGTTGCGCTGGGGGTCCTGGGGAGCGTGCTCCCCAGCAAGGGGACCCTGGAGCTGGCCCGGGCCTTCGTGCAGGCCGATGCGCCCCAGCTGACCCTGGAGGTGCACGGCAACCTGCCCCCTTACCACGGCGATCTCTCCTACGTGGAGGAGCTGCAGGAGCTGGCGCGGGAGGAAGAGCGCATTCGTCTCCACGGTGCGTACACGACCGACGAGCTGGCCGGGATTCTGGCGGATCTGGACGGTGTGGCCGCACCCTCGCGCTGGGCGGAGGTCTACGGCCTGACCGTGCGGGAGGCAAGCGCAGCGGGGCTGCCCGTGCTGGTCAGCGATGCGGGGGGACTCGCTTCGGTGACCCAGGGGGGGAGCACGGGCCGGGTCGTGGGCGAGGGCGAGTGGGTGGAGGCCCTGACCCAGTTCGCGCGCGAGCCTCGTCTGCGCGAGGCCTGGAGCGAAGCGCCCCGGGTGCTCTGGTCCACCTCGCAGATGGCCGAGGAGATCGAGGCGCTCTACCGCAGCTTGGGGTGAGCCCCGTTCCCGCCGGCGGCGACCGCGGACCACGTCTCGACCAGCTTGGCGGCCAGGGCGTCCCAGCGGAAACGTCCGTGGACCTGCTTGCTGCCCCGCAGTCCCATGGCCTGGGCCGCCGGAGGATCCCCCAGGACCTCGTCCAGACGCTGAACGAAGTCGGCGTCGGTGTCCGTCAGGTGCAGGTGCTCCCTGTCGGTCAGCCCAAGGCCCTCCGCGCCGATGCGCGTACTGACGACGGGCGTGGCCAGGGCCAGGGCTTCGGCGATCTTGAGCCGCGTGCCTCCGCCGATTCGCAGCGGGACGATCAGCGCCGCGGCCTCCTCGAGGTAGGAGCGAACCTCGGGCACGCGACCCAGGATGCGCACGCGGTCCGCGGCCAGGGCACGAACCTCGTCGGTCGGACTCCCTCCGACGATCTCGAGCACGAGATCGGGATAGCGTTCGACCAAGGCGGGCAAGAGCGCGCGCACGAAGTGGACGACGGCGTCGACGTTGGGGCCGTAGTTCATGCTGCCCAGGAACAGGATCCTGCGGGGCACGCGGGGGGAAGGCGGATCCTGGGGCGTGAAGACCGCGGGGTCGAAGCCGTTCGCCACCACCCTGCAGCTCAGGTGTCCGTAGCGTGCGTTCAGGAGCTCGGCGTCCTCGGGGCTGCACAGGATGTGGTGGCGGTAACGTCGGGCCGACTCCCGTTCCAGGCGCCGCAGCTTCCACAGATCGAAGTGTCGCTGCGGACCTTGGCCGCGGCTGAGCGACTCGTACAGCACGGTGTCCAGCTTGTGGTGATGCTGGACCACCGGAGTGCCGAGGGCCGGCGGCAGGACCCGCGCCAAGAGCAGCTCGTCGAGGTGCACCAGGTCGAACTCCGCGCGGCCCAGTTCGCTGCGAACGCTCTGGACGAGGGCAGGGGAGTGGAACCAGCGCTCCAGCTTCGGGCGTGTCCAGCGGGCCAGGGGAAGGGCCTTCTGGCGCTCGAAGAACTCGATGCTCGCACAGTGGGGCGCCAGGGCCTCGAGGGCGCCCTCGGGGGCTTCGTCCTCCTGAACCATGCGCAGGTGGATCTCGGCCCTGGAGGCCGCTCCTCGGATCAGGTGGTAGGTGCGGATCTTGCCGCCGCTCTCCAGGGGCCACGGAACGAACGGACACAGGAACAGGACCTTCAACGGAGGTGTCCCTCCGGCCCATGCAGGTTCGAGCCATGCAGGGTCCAGCCGTCTTCCACCGAGACGAGCAGGACCGCGTGACCGGGATCGACCCTCAGGCCGAAGGAGCGCTCGGCCGGGATCCCCAGCAGTCCGGCCGTCAGGACGCGGATGACGTTGTAGTGGGTCGTGACCACGAGGGTTTCCGGACCTGCCTGGGGGGTCTGGTCCTGGATCGCGGGCCAGGCACGTTCCCACAGCATGCGGTCGTTCTCGCCGCCGTGTCCACGCCAGGCCCAGGGGTCGTCGTAGAAGGCCTGCACGGAGGCTGGGTCCGTTCGGTAGAGCTCGGCCACGCTGCGACCCTGCCAGTCCCCCCGATGGATCTCCGCCAGTGCGGGCGAGAGCTCCAGGGCTCGATCCCAGGCTTCGGCCAAGCCGCGGCCCAGGACGTGGGCGCGCTGCAGGGGAGAGCTGACGATGCGGGCCGGTCCGACCCTTGCGAAGTCGCGCACCATCTCGCGGGTACGCTCTTCCCCCTCGGAGGACAGCGGAACGTCCAGGTTGCCGTAGGCCTTGCCCTGCCAATCGCCGTGCACCTCGGCGTGGCGCAAGAGCCACAGCCTGGTGCCGGGAACAACTCGATGCTCGGGCAGCGCTTGCACGCGATCAGGACAAGAACGAGCTCGGTGTTCGCGTCCAGGTGACCCAGCCCGGGAAGTAGCCGTCGAAGAGCTTGTCGAAACCGAAGCGTCGGCCCGCGCGGGACAGGGCGCAGGCCAGGGAGGACACGAGCAGCAGCAGGAAGACCAGCTCGTGGCTCTCGGGGCCGAAGGCGAAGGCGTTCAGCAGGAAGAAGACGGCGATCCAGCCGACGGGGCGGGTCAAGGCCCCCAGGGTCAAGAGAACTCCGAGCACGAGCGCCGACCACTCCCACAGGACCAGGGAACCCGATGGGTTGTAGAGCAGGACGTTCTCGCCCCACCAGGCGAAGGCGGGGTGGAGGGTCTCGGAGGCGTTGTCGACCCACCGTCGCAGGGCCTCTTCTCCGGCGCCTTCCCCCTGGAGCCAGCTCCATCCATGGGCCACGAAGACCCAGCCGGTGACGATCCGCACGAGGACCAGGCCCAGGGTAGGCGGCAGGTGGGCTTTGGAGGCCATAGGGAATGGATGCTAGCCATCGAGGCCCTCAGGTCGACCCCAAAAAGAAGACCTCTCCCGCCTGGGCTCAGCGCGCCATGTGGGCGGCGAGGGTCCGGCCGATCTCGAGCAGGAGAGAGGTTTCCTCCTCCGTGAAGGTGCGCTCGCCCTGGTTGCCGACCCCCAGGGTTCCGACCGGGTCCTCCCCGTGCCAGATCGGGACGCAGATCGACCCCGCCAGGCCCGTTCCCCTGGCTCCGGGCCGCACGTCTCCGCTCGTATCGGTCTGCAGGTTGCACGTGGAGACCGGCTCGCGCCGCTCCACGGCGAGCCCGGCCATGCCCTTGCCGATCGGAATGGTCTGGATCTTCTCCAGCACGACGGGCGGCATGCCCGGGCCGTGGGCGGCCAGGCGCAGCACGCCATCGTCCAGCCAGTGGATCGTTCCGCTCTGGGCCCGGAGATGCTGGAGGATCCTGCCCAGGGCTTCCTTCAGGTCCATGCCCCGCGCGAGGGCGTCGGAGAGCTCGCCCAGGAATTGCTCTTGGCCGTCCATGGGCTCTCAGTCTACCCGAGCGCGCGAAGCGGGGGGTAGGGCCGCTACCGTTCGCCCGCGAGCCACGCGCCCAGCTCGCCGGCCACCACCGCGTTGCCCACGTTCGACAGGTGCCCGCCGTAGTAGATCGACGCAGCCTGTTCCCCGAGCTCACGGTACTTGCGGGCCAGGGGCGAGATCAGGTCGATGTAGTCGATGTTGCGTTTCTCGAGCTCTTCGTAGAAGAGGTTCCAGTAGACCAGGCCCTGCTCGACGTGGTCGCGCAGGTCTTCCCTGGCGGGGAAGACCAGGACGACGGCGCGTTCGGCCCCCCGGGACAGCGCCTCCCGGTGGAACGTCTCGAGGATGGCGAGGGTGACCTGGAAGGGCTCCCCCTGGGGACGAAGCCACAGCCGTTCCGGGGAGCGTTCCCAGTGGACCCAGACGGCAGCCCCGAGGCGAACGAGCGAGGAGAGCTTGCCGGTGGGGACCTCTGGACGGCCCAGCCAGTGTTCGTGCTCGCGAATGCGATCGAAGACCGTCCCGGATTCGAGGGCCGTGATGAGATCGTCGCGGGTCGGAAAGGGCTGCGGAACGAGCTCCAGCTCGCCGGAAGGGGAAAGGATGAAGCGCGGCTTGGCTGCGCAGAAACCGGTGG
>JAUIEE010000172.1 GCA_030428965.1 bacterium
AGCACCTCATCCATGGAGTCCGCATCGGTCACGGCGGCGCACGCGTCCGGGAGCAGAGGTTGGGCGAAGTCCCCGGGGTCGTTCAGGCTGACTCCTCCCTGGTCCGCCTCGCTGACCAGGAAGCCCACGAGCCAGTCCCCCACGGCCGTCGGCCTCGCATCGAAGACATCGGCGCTGGAAAGGGCGAGCTCGGTGGAGACCAGGGTCGCGCCGAGGTCCGTCAGGTCGAGCAGCCCCAGGACACGCGTGTCCATGGAATCGCCGTCCGCGTTCAGGTCGCGGCCCTCGACCGTCTCGTCCAGGGCCAGGAACGCCAGCCCGTTCCGGTCGTCCAGGATCACGGGGGTCAGGGTGCCCCCTCCCATCGCGTTGTTGACCACGATCGGCGTGAGCGGGTCGTTCGCCTGCAGGTAGCGCAGGGCGGTCTCGTCTCCGGCCAAGGGGTCCGCCGTGACGTAGTACACGCGGTCGGCCGCGCTGAACGGCTCGGAACCGGCCAGGACGTCGTCCACGAAGGTCACGCTGCCCGCCGAACGGGACCAGTGCAGGAGGACCAGCCCGCCCGTCACCATGTCACCGTTCCAGTCCGTCCCATCGTCCGCCTCCTCGACCACGAGGTAGATCTCATCGCCCGCGATGGCGACCGCCTCGGCGGCCCGGAGCACGTCCTCGCGCGCGCCGTTCATGCGTACGGCCACGGCCACCTGGTCCGCCGTATCTCCGTCACCGTTGAGGTCGGTCCCCATGGCGCCCTGGTTCGTGAAGGCCTCGCTGGCCAGGTAGACCATCCAGATCCCCTCCACCGTGATCGGAGACAGGGCATCGCTGGCCCGGGAGGTCGTGCGGATCTGGAAGGAAGTCGAGCTGCCGCCCCCGCCGCCGCAGGCGACGATCAAGAGGGGCGTGCAGAGGGCGAGGAGCCGGGCGAGGAACGCGGTGGGTTTGGAGGAAGACAAAGCGGGAGGATCCAAAGGGACGAGGGAGGACTTGCGGGCCACATTCCGTCCCAGGGTTCGGACGGGGAAAGAATGGTAGTGGCCGGGCGAGAACACCACTAGCCTGAGGTCGAGCTCCTGCCACACCGTGATTCTCGTCTTTCTAGCCCTGTGCCTCCCCCCAGCGTTCTCGACCCCCGCTCTCCAAGCTCCGTCCCCGCTCGAAGAGCTCGAGATCTGGATCGGTCGCCAGCGCAGGTTCCTGCGTCCCCTGGAGGAGTCGAGAGAGAGCGAGCTCAGGGAGCTCCTGGGGGCCTTGCGCGCCACCACCGACGCGAACCCCGGGCTGCGTCCCCAGGCCACCCAGCTCCTGCTGGAGCTGGCCGAGCTCGACTGGGCCGAGGGCCGAAGAGGGGCGGCGACCCCCCACAGCGACTTCGCCCTGGCCGAGATCGACCGCCTCTTGCGCCGTGGGCGAGACGATCAGGTGGCCGAGTGGCTGGCCACGGAGATCGTGGGCGGCACCGATGTCGCGCCCAAGCAGCGCTACATCGCCGCCGAGCTCCTGCGCGAACGCTACGTCTCGGGGACGCTGCCGGCCCTCTACGGCGCCGCCAGCAGCGAAGACGAGACCTTGTCCCAACTAGCCACGGAGGCCCTGGTCGGCTGGAACGCCACAGCGGTTCACCTGTTCTTCCTCAAGGGGCTCGAGGAGACCGCGGTGGTCTTCCCCAAGATCGCCCGGCACTTCCGCAGCGTCGGCTCCGACCTACCGGACCCCATCCTCGAAGAGCTGCGCCGAGCGATCGGCAGGCTCTACGTCTCGCCCAACTGGCGCGACGCGGCCAGGGCCCGGAGCCTGGTGGGAGCCCTCGATTCCCCACGCGCGATCCCGATCCTGCTCGAGGCCCTGACCGTTTGGCAGCGCCGCCTGGAAAAGGGGGACGGCTCGCTTCGCATTCGGCACGAGGTCGTGCTGGAGCTGCGCAAGCTGTCGGGTCGCGCGATCGGACCTGACCCGGAACGCTGGGCCCTGTGGTGGGAAGCCGTCCAGGAGGGGCGTATCCAGCTGGCGGACGAAGGGCCGCCCATCAGCCAGTCCCCGGAGTTCTTCGGCCTGCGGCCCGTCTCCGGCCGTCTCTTGTTCGTGGTCGATCGCTCGCGGAGCATGCGTACCAGCTTCGGCACCGACGGTCGTACGAGGCACGAGGAGGCGATCTTCCAGCTGCTCGCCTACCTCGAGAAGTCCGGGGAGGACACTCTCTTCAGCGTGGTGCTGTTCAACGACCGGACCGCACGCTGGCGCTCGAGGCTGAACCGTGCCAGTGCCTCGAACCTGGCCCATCTGCGCCGGTGGCTGGACAGCAAGCCGGCCGATGGCAGCACGCAGCTGAGGGAGGGCATTGCCGCTGCCCTGGAACTGAACGGTGCGGGCCTGATCCCCCTGGAACGCGTCGAGGCCGACACGGTCATCGTCCTCTGCGATGGCGAGACCGACAGCGGTCCGGCCTGGATCCGCCCCTGGCTCGAACGGGTCAATGGGGAGGCCCAGATCGTCTTCCACTGCGTGCAGATCGGAAGCGAGGGCGACGGCAGCCTTCGTCAGCTGGCCGAGGGAACCGGCGGGGACTACATCCGCAACCCGGGCTGAGGCCGCTAGCGCCACCCCAAGCTTGGAAAGAAGCCTGAATTGCGAATAGGGCTTTCGTAGAGCTCCCCATGGGCCCGCCCATCCGGGCCCGGGGAAGGAGCTCCCCGCACCCTGCATGTCCACAACCACCGGCCGTTGCTTCCTGGAAGGCCGGGCGGGCGGCTAGACTCCGCGGCGAGGGCCGAGCGTCGAGCCCGAACAACAGCGGGCCCGGACAGGCCGCCGGCGGTCCGAGGCGCAGGCGCTCTCAACCCCGGGCTCATCCATGCTCTTCGACTACGCACCGATCCTGATCCTGTTCGGACTGGTCCTGGGGTTCGCCGTGAGCAACGTCCTGATCAGCGAGCTCCTTGGCCGCAGACGCAAGGCCATCGGCAAGGAGACGGCCTACGAGTGCGGCATGGGGGCCATCGGCAACGCGCGACTGCGGCTCTCCATCCACTTCTACCTGGTTGCGGTCCTGTTCATCCTGTTCGACGTGGAGTCGCTGCTCCTGATTCCCTGGGCCGCGACCGCCAACGAGTTCGCCCAGGCCGGAGTCGGAACCACGGTCTTCCTCGAGGTCGTCGGTTTCGTCCTGGTGCTCGGCGTGGGGCTCGCCTACGTCTGGCGCAAGGGAGGGCTCTCGTGGGATCGCTGAAGCCGGCGGACGAGGCCATGGACGCGGGCTTCCTGGCTACGCGCGTGGACGCCCTGATCAACTGGGGTCGCAAGAACAGCCTGTGGCCCATGCCCCTGGGGCTGTCCTGCTGCGGCATCGAGCTCATGGCCATGATCGGACCGAAGTTCGACATCTCCCGCTTCGGAGCGGAGGCCGCTCGCTTCAGCCCGCGGCAGGCGGACCTCTTGATCGTGGCCGGGACCTTGACCTGGAAGATGGCCCATGCGGCGCGGACCATCTACGACCAGATGCCCGAGCCCAAGTGGGTCATCGCCATGGGCGTCTGCTCCTCCAGCGGGGGCATGTACGACTCCTACGCCGTGGTGCAGGGGGTGGACTCGATCCTGCCGGTCGACGTCTACGTTCCCGGTTGCCCCCCTCGCCCGGATGCGGTCATCGACGCGATCCTGAAGCTCCAGAAGCGGATCGAACGGGAAAGCCCGCTGAAAGACATCCTGAGCGGGCCCGACGAGGTCGACGAGCGCGGCAGCGGCCAGCTCACCTACCAGCCCAACCGTGCGGTCGAGCGCACGGCGGGCGACCTGCACCCCCACGATCCGCGCGCCTCCCGGGAGGATGGAGCGTGAGCGCTACGACCCGTCAGCGCCTGGAGCGGGCCCTCGAGGGCGCGCGCTTCGTGGAGAGTCGGGACGGCATGCCGACCCTCGAGGTGGAACGCGAGCAGCTGATCGCAACCCTGCGCAAGCTGCGGGACGAGGCCGGCTTCACCAGCCTGACCTTCGTGACCGCCATCGATCGCTACCCGAAGGAACCGCGCCTGACCGTCCACCACCAGCTCCTTTCGATCGAGCACTGCGATCGCGTGCGCCTGCAGACCGAGCTGCCCGGCGAGGACGAACGCCTGCCCTCGTGCCGCGAACTGTTTCCGGGCGCCTCCTTCATGGAACGCGAGTGCTTCGACATGTTCGGCATCCAGTTCGACGGGCACGGTGACCTGCGACGTCTCTTGATGCCGCCCGGCTACCTCCACCATCCGCTGCGCAAGGACTTCCCCCACCACGGAATCGAGCCCGACCGCCTGTACCGGGAGTGGGATCGCGATCGACGTCAGGCGTCCGAGTGCGCCCCATGAGCCCCCAGGCCTTCGAATACACGCCGGGAATCGGGGACAGGGACGACCCCATCCATGGGGAGCTGATGCGGCTCAACATGGGCCCGCAGCATCCGGCGACCCACGGCGTCCTGCGCCTGTTGATCGACCTGGACGGCGAGAGCATGCGCAAGGTCGACCCGGACGTGGGCTACCTGCACCGGGGCAAGGAGAAGTCCTGCGAATCCCTGGGTTGGGCCAAGTTCTTCCCCCACACCGATCGGCTGGACTACGTCCAACCCCTCACCAACAACGTGGCCTACGCCCTGGCCCTCGAGAAGCTCGCGCAGCTCGAGGTCCCCGAACGCGGTCAGACCATCCGCGTCCTCTTGATGGAGGTCAGCCGCATCGCGGCACACCTGATCTATCTCGGCACCCTGGGGATCGATCTGGGGGCGGTCTCCATGTTCTTCAACACGTTCAAGGAGCGCGAGAAGATCTACTCGATCCTGGACGCCTACACCGGGCACAGGATGAACAACACCTACGTTCGCATCGGAGGGGTGTTCGCCGACGTGGACGAAGGCGTGGAGACCATGCTGCGCGACTTCTTGGTGGAGTTCGCCGGCGAAATCGATCGCTTCGAGGAGGTCCTCACGGGCAACCGCATCTGGTACGACCGCAACAGGGACGTGGGCATCATCACGCGGGAAGAGGCCCTGGCCTGGTCCCTCACCGGCCCCATCCTGCGCGCCTCCGGCGTCGAGTACGACCTGCGCAAGAACGAGCCTTACTCGGGCTACGAGAACTACGACTTCGACATCCCCGTGGGGACGATCGGAGACTGCTACGACCGCTATCTCGTGCGGGTGGAAGAGATGCGGCAGTCCGCGCGCATCGCTCTCCAGGCCCTGGATCGGCTGAAGGAGACGCGCGGGGGCGAGATCCTCAGCGAGGATCGTCGCTACGTCCTGCCGCCCAAGGAGAAGGTCATGACCTCCATGGAAGAGCTCATCTTCCAGTTCAAGATCGTGACCGACCTGCGCCTGCCCCGGGGCAGCGCCTACTCCTGCGTCGAGTCGAGCAAGGGAGAGCTCGGCTTCTTCGTCGCTTCCGACGGTTCGAGCACACCCCTGAGGTGCCACATCCGCGCCCCGGGCTTGATGAACGTGCAGGCCATCCCCCTGGTCGCGGAGGGACGCCTGTTCTCCGACATGGTGGCCATCATCGGCAGCCTCGACTTCGTGATGGGCGAGGTGGATCGCTGATGGCTGCCACCAGGCCCCCTGTCCTGCCCGAGCACCTGCGTTCCGAGTTCGAGGAGCTCGTGAGCCACTACCCCGAACGCAAGGCGGCCTTGATCCCCGCCCTGCACCGCTGCCAGGAGGAGCTGGGCGGTTGGCTCTCGCCCGACACCCTGGAGGCCTGCGCGGACTTCTTTGGCCTGGAGCCGGTCGAGGTCTTCGGGGTCGCCTCGTTCTACCCGATGTTCCAGCTACGGCCCCGGGGTCGGCACATGGTCTCGGTGTGTCACAACATCTCGTGCGCCCTAAGGGGTGCCGAGGAGGTCCTGGAGAAGGCCTGCGAAGTGACCGGATCCCCCGCGGGGGGCATTTCCGAGGACGGCCGCTTCAGCGTCCAGAGGGTCGAGTGTCAGGGGGCCTGCGCCAGCGCTCCCATGTTCGATCTGGATGGGGTCTACCACGAGAACCTCACCCTGGACGACGTGGAGAGAATCCTGCGGGAGGTGAAGTGAAGTCCCCCGAGCTCTACCTGCTGAGTCGTACGAACCGGCCGGACTCCCACACCCTCGACGTGTTCCGCCGGCACGAGGGCTACCAGGCCCTCGAGCGCGTCCTGAAGGGCGGTTTCTCGCCCCAGGAGGTGATCGGGATGGTCAAGGACTCGGGGCTGAGGGGAAGGGGCGGCGCCGGCTTTCCCACGGGCTTGAAGTGGAGCTTCATGCCCGACCCCGAGAAGGACCCGCGACCGCGCTACCTGGCCGTGAACGCCGACGAGTCCGAGCCGGGGACCTGCAAGGATCGGGTTCTCCTGGAGAAGGACCCCCACGGCCTGATCGAGGGCATCCTGATCGCTTGCTACGCCATGCAGGTCAAGACGGCCTACGTCTACGTGCGCGGCGAGTATCGCCTGCCCCACGACCGGGTGGCAAAGGCGCTGGCCGAAGCCCGCGCGGCCGGATGGGTCGGCGAGAACATCCTGGATTCGGACTTTTCCTGCGAGATCTGCGGCGAGGAGACCGGTCTGATGGAGAGCCTCGAAGGCAAGCGCGGCCATCCGCGCCCGAAGCCTCCGTTTCCGGCGGGCTTCGGGCTGTGGGGGCAGCCCACGACGGTCAACAACGTCGAGACGCTCCACAACGTTCCGTTCATCATCCTGCGCGGAGCCGAGTGGTACCGGTCCATGGGAACCGAGAAGAGTCCCGGCAACATCCTGGTCGGAATCTCCGGACACGTCGAACGTCCCGGCGTCTACGAGGTTCCCCTGGGCACCTCGGCCCAGAAGATCCTCGAGGATCACGCCGGCGGAGTCTGGAAAGGTCGCAAGCTCAAGGCCTGGATCCCCGGAGGCTCCTCCACAGGCTTCCTGCCTGGCTCGCAGATCGGCCTGTCCATGGACCACGACTCCTTGAAGGAGGCCGGCTCCATGCTGGGCACGGCGGCCATGATCATGCTGGACGAAACGGCCTGCGTCGTTCGGGCCATGCAGGTCATGGCTCGCTTCTACGACCACGAGAGCTGCGGCCAGTGCAGCCAGTGTCGGGAAGGAACCGAATGGCTGTCGCAGATCTTCCGTCGCATCGAGTGCGGGGACGGACGCGTGGAGGACATCGATCTGTTGACCAGCCTGGCCAACGGCATGGCCCCCGGCAAGACCATCTGCGCCCTGGCCGACGCCGCGGCCATCCCCACCCACTCGGTCGTGCGCCACTTCCGAGCCGAGCTCGAAGCCCACGTGGAACAGGGTCGCTGCCCCTACCTCTCGAACGATCAGCCGTCGCAAGCCACCGTCGGAGCCCACGCGTGACGAAGATCATCATCGATGGCCAAGAGGTCGAGGCCGACCCCCACAAGCCCCTGATCCACGCCTGCCACGGACACGGAAGCGACGTGCCGATGTACTGCTACCACCCCGGCTTGACGCCGGTGGGATCGTGTCGCATCTGCCAGGTCGAGGTTCAGCAGGGCGAGATGCCGCCGCGGGTCGTCGTCGCCTGCAGAACACCGGTCTCGGAAGGCATGGTCGTGAACACGGACGCCGCGGGCGCCCACGAGGCCCGACGACAGTGCCTCGAGTTCCTGCTCAAGAATCACCCCCTGGACTGCCCCATTTGCGACAAGGCCGGAGAGTGCGATCTACAGGACTTCTCGTTCGCGGAGGGCCAGGGTGAGGGACGCTCGGTCGAACCCCGGCGCAAGCTCGAGAAGCGCAAGAGCCTCGGCGATGTGATCGTGCTCGACCAGGAGCGCTGCATCCTGTGTAGCCGCTGCGTACGCTTCTTCGAGGACGTCACCCACAAGGCTCAGCTCACGGTGGCCGGAATGGGAGCACGCTCGGTCATCTCGACCTTCGCCGATCGCCCCTTGACCGGCAACTACCAGGGCAACCTGGCCGACATCTGCCCCGTCGGCGCCCTCACCTTGAAGAAGTTCCGCTTCCAGGCCCGGGTGTGGAACCTCCACAAGAGCTTCTCCACCTGCGGAGAGTGCAGCCGCGGATGCTCGATCTCCGTGGAAGTCCTGCGCCGACGGGAAGTCAAGCGCCTGCGGCCCCGCTACAACCCCGAGGTGAACCGCTGGTGGATGTGCGACACCGGGCGCTTCTCTTTCGATCGCTTCAACCGCGCGGGGCGCCTGGGGGCGGGCCTCCTGGCGGGAAGGCGCGGGATGGAGGCCGTCGACCGGGAGCGGGCCCTCGACGAGGTGGGCGACATCCTGCGAGTTCACGCGCACAACGAGGTCATCGCATCCCCGTGGCTGACCCAGGAGGAAGGACAGGAGCTGGCACGCCTGGCCCAACGCCTGGGCGTCGAGCCCTGCTTCGTCTCCCCCCCCGCGAACGACCTCGAGGACGACCTGCTCCACACCGGAGACCCCTCTCCCAACCGGCGCGGCCTGGAGGAGCTCGGTTTCGTGGGGCGCACGGCCAGGGAGCTGATCGAAACCCTCGCGCAGCGTGAGAGCGCCCTGCTCGTGGGCGAGCGCATCGGCGAGCTGCTGGGGGCCGAAGGGCTCGCGAGCCTGCCGCGCTCCGTACGCCTCATGGCGATCGACACCCACCCCATCGAGGCCCCGGCCCTGCGCGTTCTCCTGGGCACCCCCGATGCCAGCGAACGCGAAGGGACCTGGGTCAACGTCGACGGTCACGTCGGGCGCATCGCCAGCGCCAAACCGGCCCCCGAGGGCGTCCGTGTACTCTGCCGTGATCTGGTGGACCTGATCGAACGACTCGAGGGCCAGGGCCAGGAGACGTTGAGCTGATGCCCCTCTTCTTCGTCTGGCTGCTCAAGGCCGCCCTCATCTATGGAGGCATGCTCGGCCTGGCCGCGGGCATGACCCTCGCCGAGCGCAAGGTCTCCGCCTGGATCCAGTGGCGCATCGGCCCCAACCGCGTCGGACCCTGGGGGACCCTGCAGCCGATCGCCGACGGGATCAAGTTCATCTTCAAGGAGGAGGTCGTTCCGGCCGGCGCCAATCCGATCCTGTTCCGCCTGGCCCCCATGATGTCCGCGATTCCGGCCATGCTGACGGTGGCCGTGATCCCCTTCGCGGGCGAGCTGTCCATCGGCGGTGTCGAGACGACCCTTTCCATCGCCGACCTCGACATCTCGGCCCTGTACGTGGTGGCCATCGGTGGCCTGGGGGTGTACGGCGTGATCCTGGGCGGCTGGAGCTCGAACTCGAAGTACTCCTTGATGGGCGGACTGAGAGCGTCGGCCCAGATGATCAGCTACGAGCTCTCCATGATCCTGGCCATGCTCTCGATCGTGGTCATGGGTGGCAGCCTGGACCTGCGCGTCCTCACCGAGGCCCAGGCCGGCGGCCTGCACGAGTGGAACATCTGGTCGCAGCCGCTGGCCTTCCTCTTGTTCCTGATCGCCACCTTCGCCGAGACCAACCGCCATCCCTTCGACTTCGCCGAGTGTGAACCGGAGCTGGTCGGCGGCTTCCACACGGAGTACTCCTCGATGAAGTTTGCGCTGTTCTTCCTGGGGGAGTACTGCGCCATGATCGTGATGGCCTGCCTGACCGTGACCTTCTTCCTGGGAGGAGGCGAGGTCCCCTGGTGGCCGAGTGCCCCCTGGTTCGTCCAGCTGGGCGCCTTCCTCGCGAAGACCTCGATCTTCCTGTTCCTGTTCATCTGGGTGCGCTGGACGTTGCCCCGCTTCCGCTTCGACCAGCTCATGGGGCTCGGCTGGAAGGTGATGCTGCCCCTGGCCCTCTTGAACATCTTCGTCACCGGAGGCCTGGCCTCCATGGGCGTGTACGGCTCCTGAACCATGGTCATCGTCAAGCGCAAGGAACTCTCGCTGCGCGAGCGCCTCTTCCTGCCGGAGATCGCCCGGGCCCTGTCCCACTCGTTCCGGGCCATCTTCAAGCCCAAGGTCACGCGCCAGTACCCCGAGGATCCCCTCCCCAAGACCGAGGTCCTGCGAGGACGGCAAGAGCCTGGCCTGCGTGTCTTGCGGCCTGTGCGAAGCGGCCTGCCCGGCCTACGCCATCACGATCGACGGACAGGAGACCGACCGCTTCATCGAGCGAGAGCCGGAGCGCTTCGAGATCGACATGCTGCGCTGCATCCTGTGCGGCTTCTGCGAGGAAGCCTGCCCCAAGGACGCAATCTTCATGAGCGACGAACTCGAGTTGGCCGACTTCTCGCGGCAAGCCCTGGTCTACGGAATCGATCAGCTCAAGAGACCCAAGTCCGCTCTTCGGAAGAGAATCGACTACTTCTACAAGGTGAACGACCGGTGTCGGAAATCCTCTTCTACCT
>JAUIEE010000619.1 GCA_030428965.1 bacterium
GGTCCTTCTCCTTGAGCTGGGCTTCGGCCAGGGCGGAAGGTGCGCCCAGGCTCACGAACCAGGCCAGCAGGATGAAAAGAGTCGTCTTGGAACGCTTCATGGGGTAGGTCGTCCGTTCGTAGGTTCTTGAGGTCTCGAACCGCCGTCCTCGGACGGCTCGGCAAGCAAGGAAAGCCCCCAGCCTCTCAGGGCCCAGGCGCTTGGCTCAGGGTCGTAGAGCAGGGCGCGGAATCCGGATCGGGCTCGGAGGATACGGTCGTCGAAGAAGTCGAGGCGGGCGAGGACGATAGCGGCATCCGAGGATCCCAGGGCGAGGGCCTTCCCGAAATAGTCCCGAGCACGCCGGTCGTCACCGTTTCCCCAGGCCGCATTCCCCCGGCGGGACCAGAGCGCCATGCTGCCCTGGGGCCCCTGGCGCTGGATCTGCTCGGCCACGACCCGGTCCGCCTCCTCGGCACGCCCCACGGCGGCGTAGGCCAGGGAGAGGTTGATGGCCGACCATTCGGCCAGGTATCGGCTGTGCAAGTCTTCCAGCAAGTCGATGGCCCCGTCGAAGCGCAGGCCCTCGAGCTCCCCGAGGGCCGTGGCCCAGACCAGGTTCACCTGGGCGGAGTCGAGGGTCTCGGTCCCGGCAAGGGCTTCCTGGAGAGCCCGAAGGCGCCCCCCATCCGCACGCAGAATCTCGGCCGCCAGCCAGCTCTCTTCGGTTGCGAAAACCCAATCCTCCCCGACGCCCAGCTGACCCAGGGTCACCGCATGGGACGGGTTGTCCAGCCAATCGAGCTGGGCGCGCAGCAGGTGCGCGCGGGGGTCGTCGCCGGCTTCCTCCGCCCTGGAGACCAGCTCACGCCTCACGCGCGCCGGGTCCGGTGACGCTGGATCCTCGGAACGCAGCGCCCGCAAGTCCTGCCAGACGGCGGTCCAGTCCACTCCGGGGCCGGCCCAGAGAAGCAGCACCCCTAGGGTACCTAGCGCGACCACTGCACCTGGCCCGAGCCTTCGACGAGCTGCCCCATCGCAAAGGGTCGTTCCCCGCGCGCCTCGAGATCCTCGAGGATCCCGTCGCGCTGTTCGGCTTCGACCGCCAGCACCATCCCCACGCCCATGTTGAAGGCGCGGTAGGCCTCTTCGGCCTCCAATCCGCCGGCACGCACCAGGAGCTCGAACACCCCGGGGGGCTGCCACGCTCCTCGGTCGATCCGGGCATCGGTCGATCCCAGCACCCGCGGCAGGTTTCCAGGCAGCCCGCCTCCGGTGATGTGGGCCATGGCGGCGATCTGTCCGGCTTCGATCAGGGGCAGGAGAGCCTCGAGGTAGGGACGGTGCACCCGCAGGAGCTCCTCGGCCACGGTACGCCCCTCGAACTCGTCGGGACGATCATCGAGCCCCAGACCGAGCACGTCGAACAGGATCTTGCGCGCCAGGGAATAGCCGTTCGTGTGCAGGCCGTTCGAGGGCAAGCCGATCAGCTCCTGCCCCGGGCGCACGCGGGAGCCGTCGATCAGGTGTTCGCGCTGAACGGCTCCCACCAAGAAGCCCACGAGCTCGAAGTCCCCTTCCTCGTACACGCCCGGCATCTCGGCCGTCTCCCCACCGAGCAGGGCTAGCTGATTGCGTTCGCAGGCCAGTGCGCAGCCGCGAATCAAGGCGGCCACCGTGGAGGAATCCAGCTTGCCCATGGCCACGTAGTCCATGAAGAACAGCGGCCGTGCCCCCTGGACGAGGACGTCGTTCACGCAGTGGTTCACGAGGCACTGCCCCACGGTGTCGTGCACCCCGGCGCGGCGGGCGACCTGCAGCTTGGTTCCGACCCCGTCGGCACTGCTCACGAGGATCGAGTTCCCCATGCCCACGGCGGCAGGATCGAAGAGACCGCCGAACGA
>JAUIEE010000173.1 GCA_030428965.1 bacterium
TTCTCGCCAGGGAGTAACGAGCCCTACCTTTCTTTGGGTGCGGGCACTCCTGGGGTAGGAATGCATGCACGTCCCGAAGCAACCCCCCAACAATACACCCTGCTAGCCATCGACCCCGGACGACAGCAAACGATCGCCTACCCGAGGAAACGACTCGTGGGGGAGCCGTGGGAAGCCGACGCTTCAGATGGACTGGCACGCATCTACGACCTTAGCGGAACCGCAACCCGCATTCAGACCCTTGCCCCGTCTCCACGAAGAGTCATACGCTCCCTCATCAACCTGACGAACTCTTCTGGGGAGAGACGTGAACTCGCCTCGAGCCTCGCCAAGGCTCCCCCGAATCTAACTAGCAGCATTCCCGAGAAGTGTTCGCGCGCCTATCGACAGGCAGGCATACACAGCGTCCTGACTGAATTGCTTTCAAGCGAAGACGCAGCCATCTGGGTCTACGTCAAGGTCAACAATCAGTACTGCACTGTGCCTATCAAGACGGAGGATCGCTACTCGGCCGAACTAGCCACCGATCATGGAATCGATGCAGAACACATTCATGAAGACGCCAAACGATCTGAGCGCCATCGGCGCATGGGGCATTGGCTCATTAGCAGGCGTGCGGGGAGTTCCCTGCAATCCCTTGGAACGATCCTCGAGTTCAGCACGGAGGTTCAGCAGTGGAAACATGAGTGTGATGCCCTACCCTTTCAAGCTGAAACGAACGGAGAGCACGAGCCAGCTGTCAGGTACTTCACATTGCCCGCAAAGCACGACGGAACGAAAGTCACGGGCAAAGTTCTGAGCAGCCCTCAATTCCAAGTCTCGGTCAACGCAATTGGGGACTGCCTAGGGGTCCGGGGCAAAGCCAGAGAAGACCTGGCCGCCGCCATGCATGAGACAGAGGTAGCAGCCCAGGACAAGCATATGGGCACACACCTGCGCAACGCCCTCCACATGCCCATCGGATCCGACCTGCGTCTTAGTCTGATCGTCTCTCCAGGGAACGGGGCTATGGTCCCTAGGGACTTGGAGCGGCTCTTGGTCATGCGGAGATGCGTAGAACGCCTTCACGCAGAGCTGGCAAAAGAGATAGCGAGGTAGCCATGAGAATCGCCTTGGCCATCGTTCGAACAGACCACCACATCGAAAGCATTCATCCGCCCTTGGGGCTTATCGCACTGCGCTCCCGCCTACTCGAAGCCGGAGCGAGCGAGGTCGCGATATTGGACGGCTTTCTACCTACGGAGATTGCATCTCACGAGCTTTCCGAGGAGTACGACTTGGTCGGACTTCAGGTTCATGCGCTCAATGCGAGCACGAGCGTTGAGCTTGGACGTACCATAAGGTCGCTAGGCTGCCCAGTCGTGCTAGGTGGGCCGGAAATCAGCATTAGCTCCGATCTCTCATGGTGCCGCGGAGCGTTCGACCTTGCGGTACGCCATCACGTTTCGCTCCAAGTCGCCGAAGCCATTTTGCAGCTGCCGAATCATGCTTTGAGCGTTCCACGGACGCTCGAAGGAGAACAACGCCTTACCGGTCGCATCTCCTACGGCGGCCTGATCTTTGACGAGTATTGGCGACGCGCTGCTCACCTGGGCATGCCCAGAAAGCATGCCCCCATAATCACGCACCTTGGATGCAGCTTCAGGGATCGCACACGGGGAGGCTGTTCGTTCTGCGTCGATCTAGGGCTAAAGACCAGCCTCCGGTGCAGCGATAGCCTAGAGAGCGAAGTCGCAGAGCTGGCAGAGTTAGGGGTAACCCATTTCCACTGCGTCGGAGAGAATCTAGCTCAAGGAATCGCTCTCAAACTGCGACGCAGTATCCAGCCGCCCCCGCTGAGCACTTGGTCCTTCTTCGCACGGGCTTCTGAGATTCATCCGGTTGGTATCGCCGGCTTGAAGTCGTTCGGACTTGAAGAGATCCGGCTGGGGGCCGAGTCCGGAGATCCCCATATCCTCCAAATAGCCGCCAAGGGCGAAACGCTGGAGTCGATCCAACAGGCGATAGAAGTCCTGCATTCCCAGCGCATCAAGACGACGGTCTCTTTTGTCCTAGGACTGCCCGGAGAATCACATAAGAGCCTTGAGAAGACGTGCAATCTGGCGCAACGCTGGACAGATCAGTATGACCTTCTGAAGGTATCTTGTTCACTCATCTCACCAATGGCTGGCAGTGAACTTGGGCGCTCCATCGGCATGTCACCTGGTTGTTACGGCCCCACGGCAAGGAAGAAATTCCTCGCCACTCACACCAGCATTGGTGTCCCAGAAATCGAGGCTGCCGCGTCGAGGATTGAAAGGACCTGTAGGACTTTGGCTCGCATCGAGAGTAACGCCAGCGCCCCTTGGCAATCGCTGGAAACGCAGGATGAGTCCATGACGGCGGCTACCAGAATCGCCTAGCCAACTTCGGCCCCAAGCGGTTATGGGCATGCGACCAAAGAACGCTCTCCTGCGGCACTTCCTGGCCGCCCTGGCCTACCGCACCCAGAAGGCCCTGCGCGGCGCGCCCGAGAGCTACGCCGACTTTCGCGCCGGCGAGAACCTGCGCACGCCCCACGAGCTCGTCTGGCACATGACCGGGGTGATCGGCTACGCGGTCAGTTTGTACCGCAAGGAGCCCTGGCGGCCGGACAAGCTGGAGTCGTTCGAGGACGAGGTGCAGCGCTTCCACGGGACCCTCGACGAGCTGGCCGGGTGGCTCGATGCAGGCCGGCTGCCGGACGACACGACGGCCGAGCAGCTGCTGCAAGGCCCTCTGGCCGACGCCATGACCCACGCGGGACAGCTCGCCATGCTGCGCCGGCTCGAGGGCCAACCGGTTCCGCCGGAGAACTTCCTGCTCGCGGACGTGGATGCGAACAACCTGACCAGCGAACAGGCGCAGCCCCGGGCTCCGAAGGAAGGCTGGCGACCGGATCAGCCGCCGCCCTCGCCGGGGCGGCCGTTGAAGTAGGGCGACAGGGCCGGTCCGGTGGCGATGCCTTCGCTCGGCCCGCTACGGAGCGGTCTAGCGCCCGACCAGGATCTCCACGTTCTCGAAGGCCTCGTCGTCCACCCACAGGCGCTCGCCCGTGGGCGTGTCTTCCGAGCGCAGGTGCGCGTTCATCCAGGGATCCTGCGTGATCTCGTCCGGTGCCAGGGCGTGGGCCAGGAGTCGGAAGCGGCCGATGCCGTGAACGCGAGAGCGGTAGGCGGAGTCCAGGACGTGGAGGAAGTTGTCGGTGACGGGATTCTCCAACGCTTCGGCGGTGGCCTGGAGGCGCTGGGCGGTCGTGAGAAGCTTGGAAGGCTCGTTTCCGGCAACCTGGGCGAGCTCTCTCTCCAGGGTGAGGGCGAGCTCGAAGTGGTCGGCTGCATCCGTCTGAACCGAAGCGAGGCTACAACCCTTCCATTCCGTGCATCCGTCGCCCTCTCCGCGGAAGCTCGCGGCTAGCGAGTAGGCCGAGAGGACGAGCTCCCCTTCCAGGGCGTTGGATTGCCAGTCGAGCCTCGGGTGCAAGATGGACAGTCCGTGGGCCAGGGCCGACTGGGCCTCCTCCGACAGGGTCAGGAGGGTTCCGTCCTCGACTCCCTGGACGAAGCGAACCGGATTGACCGCAGCCATCCCGACCATCTGCTCGATCAGGATCGGGGACTGACACAGATCCCCTCCGAACTGCAAGGCGTCCAGAAGAACGTGGACGGCTTCCAGATCCCGTCCCTCCGCGAGGTGCACGCTCATCTGCATCTCACACAGCAGGGTCAAGAAGCGCGTCGTCATCAACTTGCGCGTCAGCACTCCGCAGCCCTCGGACCACGGCACGCGACGCGTTGCGTCCGCTGCATGGGTGCCGCGCCGCAGGGCCTCCAGAGCAGCCTGACCCTCTTCGAGAAAGCGGGCACGATCAGCCCTGGCCCGTTCGTCCTCGGCCCGCGCCGCAGCAGGCACCGCATCTCGGTCCCAGTCCTCCACCAGGGACAGCGCCAGGTCGTAGTGGGGCTGGGCCCACTCGTCCGTTGCCTCCCCCCACAGGACCGGACGCTCGTCCACGCGAGCCTCCAGCCGCGCTTCCACCTGCTGGACCTTCTCGAAGGCGGCCTCCCAGCGTTCGCTGGCGAGACGACTCCGGCGCCAGGCGACTCCCGCCGTTCCGAGGGTGGCGACGAAGGCCAGGAGGATCAGGGCAAGCGAACTACGGGCAACGGGGGAATACTTCATCCCGCCTGAATCGGCCACGCAGGCATCGCGGCTTGAACCGCTACGCCCCTCGGCGGAAGTCCTTGGCGGAAAGGCGTCCTGGGACCCCAGAACGGCCAGCGCGGCTCCCCAACGAAAGAGGGGCCCCACGCCTCGCACGTGAGCCCCCCCTTCCAGGATCCGGGTCGAACGCCTCAGCTACGCACGCTTGTAGACGTGGGACATCATCTTGAACTCGTTGCCGTCGGGCATCTCCATGTACATCTCGAAGACGCGCTCGTCGGGGCTCTTGTGGAGCTCGGTCGTGCGGTAGTTGGTGTCCCTCTTCATCATGCAGTCGAAGGCGCGGCCCTTCATCTCGAGCGTGTCGCCCTTGAAGTTGCCGCGGAAGTGGAAGAAGGTCGGCGACATGGTGTCGATCCAGGTCGAGACGTATTCCTTGGTCTCCGGGTCGTAGCCCAGGGTGCTGCGGCCCTGGAAGGGCTGGCCCATGAAGTCGGACTCGTAGACACTCGAGGTCCAGAAGTCCCCGAACATCTCGATCGTCTCCTTGGCCTCGACCTCCATCGGCGGAGTCTCGGGGTTGGGGTCCATGTAGAACGTGCTGTGGACCTTCCAGGTGCCGGCGTGCTCGCGCAGTTTGTTGTGCTCGGCGGTGGGCTTGGGGAACTCCATCTCTTCGGACATCGGGTCTCCTCCTTCGTCTCGGGTCGGTTTCGGGTGGAACGGTCGGCGTAGTCTAACGCCGGGGCTGGAAGCTGCGACCGCCGGCGCGATGGTCTGCTAGGCTGGGGCCACAGCGGCCCTCAGGAAAAACCATGAACGCCCCAGGCGCCGAGCCCCAGGACCACGAAGAGCCGTCGAGCTCCCTCGACTCGCTCGTCTTCGAATGCCTCGAAGCGACCGATCCCGATGCGGAGCTGGTGCGCCGCACGGCCGGGGATCCCGAGCTCCTGGCCCGCGCGCGGCGCGTGCTGGAGAGGGTCGCCGACGACGAGCGCGAGCTGGATCGCCTGGGCGCCGCTCCGAGCGCGGACGCGGATCAGGTCGACGGCTACGAGCTGCTCGAACCCATCGGCCGGGGAGGCATGGGGGTCGTGTGGCTGGCCGAACAGCTCGAACCCATTCGACGTCGCGTGGCGCTCAAGGTGATCAAGCTCGGCATGGACACCGAGGAGGTGCTCGCACGCTTCGAGGTCGAGAAGCAGGCCCTGGCCCGCATGGGACACCCCAACGTCGCGGCGGTCTTCGACGCGGGCATGACGCGGCGCGGGCAGCCCTACTTCGTGATGGAGTACGTGCCGGGGACGAGCCTCACGTCCTACTGCGATCGCGAGCGCTCTTCGATCGAGGAGCGGCTCGAGCTGTTCGCCCAGGTGTGCGACGGGATCCAGCACGCCCACCAGCGCGGGGTCATCCACCGCGACCTGAAGCCCTCGAACGTGCTCGTCTCGAGCGAGGACGGGCGGCCGCGGGTCAAGATCATCGACTTCGGTCTGGCGCGCATGGTGGCCTCGGAGGACGACCGCGCCACGCTGTTGACGCGTGAAGGCATGCTCGTGGGCACGCCCGCCTACATGAGCCCCGAGCAGGCCTCGTCCTCCCTCGAGGAGCTGGACACGCGCACGGACGTGTACTCCCTCGGCGTGCTCCTGTACGAACTCTTGGCCGGAGACCTGCCCTTCTCCGGCGAACGACTGCGCCGCGCGCCCCTGGTCGAGATCCAGCGCATCCTGCGGGAAGAAGAGCCCGCACGGCCGAGCGCCCAGCTCGAACGACTCGGGGAGAGCCTGGCCGGTGTCCTCGATGCCCGCCGCGCCACGGCTTCGGGGTTGCGACGGGTGCTGCGCGGGGACCTCGACTGGGTCGTCATGAAGGCCCTTGAGAAGGAGCCCGACCGGCGCTACCCCTCGGTCAGCGAGCTCGTGGCCGACGTGCGTCGCTTCCTCGCCGGGGAAGCCGTGCTGGCGAACCCGCCCAGCAGCCTGCACCGCATGCGCAAGTACGTGCGCCGCCATCGCCTGCAGTTCGCGGCCGCCGCCGTGGTGGCGCTCACCCTGGTGGGAGCCACGGCGGTCAGCACCTCGCTCTTCGTGGAGGCGCGCGAGAGCGCAAGGATCGCGGGGAAGAGCGCGCAGGCGGAACGCCTCGCCAAGGAAGATGCCTTGCGCGAGAAGGAAAGGGCCGACGGGCTGCGGGAGGAGGCGGACACCCAGCGCATCGAAGCCGAGGCCCAGAGGGAGGCGGCGCTGATCGCGAGCGAACGATCCGAGCGACGCAGCCAGGAGCTGCGCAGCGTGGTGGAGACCCTCGCGAACGACATCGGGCGCATGATCGGGACCTTGCCCGGGGCGGCCGAGGCCAAGGTCGCCCTGACGCGTCTGGCCGTGCCCCACTTCGAAGAGCTCGTGCGCCAGTATCCCGACGACCTGCCGCTGCACCGGGATCTGGCCATGACCTACGTGCGGCTGGGCGGCACCCTGGGCTCGCCCTACCACGCCAGCCTGGGACAGTTCGGCCCGGCCAAGGAGGTGCTGGAGAAGGGACGCGACCTGGCGGCGGCGACGCTGGAGCGCGAGCCGAAGAACCCCGACACGGTCTATCTCTTGCGCCTCGCCTGCATCACCCTCGCGGACGTGCAGCGCTTCTCCGGTGACCTCGAGGGCGCGCGTGCTTCCCTCGAACAGGCGCTGGCCGTGGAGTCGCTCGAGCTCACGGGGCAGGCCAGCATCAAGGAACGCATCAGCCTGGGCGACCTCTCCATGCGCCTGGCCGAGACGAACTTCGCCATCGGACGCCTGGACGATTCCGAGCGCCACTGCGACGAGGGCATCGAGCGGGTCGAGGGCGTGCTCGCCGACGACCCCGAGCTCCCCCTCGCCTACGTGCAGCTCGCCTCGTTCTACCGCAACCGCTCGCGGGTCGCCGCCGCCCAGGGGCGACGGGAAGACTTCCTCGAGGACACCGACCTGGGCATCGCCATGGCCCTCGAGCTGCTCGATCGCGATCCGCGCCATCGACAGGGGCTCGGCCTGATGGCCAACTTCCAGCGCGACCTGGCCGCGGATGCGCACCGTCACGCAGAGTTCGATGCGGCCCTGGGCCTGTGGGAAGAGGCCCGCCTGCGGCTCGAAGAGCTCGTCCAGCTCGACGGCAACGATGCCCGCGCCCTGCTCGAGCTGAGCGACGTGCTGCGCTCCGAGGGCAACACGCTCTTGGCCCTGGACGAGCTGGACGGGGCTCGGTCCGCCCAGGAACGGGCGGTTTCCCTGGGACGCAAGCTGTTCGAGCGCGACCCGAAGAACGCCGCGGCCCGCGCCAACCTGACGGGCGCCTGGATCGACCTGGCAGGGACCCAGCTCGAGGACGGCGAGCTGGAGCGCTGCGCGCAGAGCCTCGCCGAGGCGGAAGGCGTCAACGCCGCGGCAGCGAATGCGGGCCCCCAGAGCCTGCTCACGCGCCTGGACGTCGACACGATGCGTGCACGCCTGGCCACGGCGAGGGCCCTGGATCCGGGATTGGGGGACGGGGATCGACGAGCACTCTTGCAGCAGGCCCAGGCCGCCTGGGAAGAGGCCCACGCCACGGTCGTGCGCCTGCGGGCGTCGTCGCAGCACCCTTCGCTCTTCGGCGAAGCGGCCCTTCAGGTCGAGGCGGGCAGAGAGCGCTGCGAAGAGCTGCTGGCGAGCCTCGGCGAGTGAAGCGGCGTCACAGGCCGCGTTCGTCGAGCACGATCGAGAGCCGGATCAAGGCCCGCCGCAGGAGCTGCCGCGAGGCCTCTTCGGTACGCCCCGTGCGCTCGGCGATCTCGGCGTGGCCGAGCCCGGCGATGCGCGCCAGGGAGAGCACCTCGCGCTGGTCCTCGGTCAACTCCTCGAAGGCGGCTTCGATCGCGGCCAGCTGTTCCTGGGCGCTGGCGCAGGCGCTGGGCGTGCTGACGGTGGCGTAGCAGTCGAACAGATCGCGGTTGCCGTCCTCGCCGTGGCCCTGGGCCGGCACGAGGCGATCGACGTCGCGCTTCTGGTAGTGGTAGTGGCGGTCGCGCTGGACGATCTTGCGCAGGGCCGCCGTGTAGAGCCAGCCGCGTAGCTGGGCCTCGCCCTGGTAGTGGAAACCGTCCTGCTCGAGCAGCTCGCGGCACACCGACTGCACCAGATCCGAGGACGACTCGAGGGCGCGGATGCGCGCGTTCGTGCGCACGCGGATGAAGGCGCGCAGACTCGGCAGGTGGCGCTCGAGGATCTCGGCGATCGGGGGCTCGGAGCGCTCCTCCATGGGAAGGAGTGTCCCAGGGGCTCGGGCCGGAATCAAAGCTCGCCCCTTTCCCCGTCGCGGGGCGCGTCGCCGTGGGCCCGTTCCTCGTGAAGGACCCGCCGCAAGAGCCGCAGAGCGTGGGCCCGCAGCCCGGGTCGAGCGGCGGTCCGGCGCAGGAGCTCTGCCTCCGGCTCGGGAGCTTCCAGGCAGGCGAACAGGATCTCGGCCAGGAGGTCGGTCTCCGCGGGAGACTCGGAATCGGGCACTCGGTCACGGCTTTCGCTCATCGTGGCTCCCCCTCGCGGTGGTTCCCCCTTCCATGGGGAAGCGGGTCCCCGACGTGACGGCCAAGGGGGCACATCGCCCCTAAGTCGTTGCCCACAAGAGAGCTCCGTGCCCAGGGAGCAGGTTTCGAAGAGCGCCCGTCACGTTCCCGCACCTGCTCCCCATCCAGAGGGCTCAGCGCCGCTCGATGCCTTCGAGCCTCGCGCGGAACCCTCCGCAACGACCCAAGACCCAAAGGACTGCCATGATCACCTTCGCCACGCTCACCCTCTCCGCCCTCGTCCCCCAGGCCTCCGCGCCCGGCGGCAACGCCGGCCTGCCTTCCCAGTTCTTCTGGGGGGACTTCAGCCGGGACGGACTCGAAGACGCCCTGGTCCTCTCCGCCGGAGAGATGCGCCTGATCCGAAACCAGGGAGACGGACGCTTCGAGGACGTCAGCCAAGCGATGGGCCTCCCCACCGCCACCCGCGCCAGCTCGGCCGCCTGGGCCGACTGGAACGGGGATGGGAACCTCGACCTGTTCCTCTGCAGCGAGGACGGAGCGAGCGCCCTGCTCGAGCTCGGACCCGGGAACCTGTTCCAGGACGTGACCCGGGAAGTCGGCCTGCCCCCGCTCTCCGCCTCCCAGGTGCGCTGGCTCGACTTCGATTCGGACGGCCGCTTCGACCTGTGGCTGACGACCGCGAGCGGCGACAAGCTCTACCACAACCTGGGCCACACCTTGGCCGAGGTCGACCTGGGACTCCCGCCGATCGGGTTCCAACCTGGCGGCGCCCTGGTCACCGACCTCGGGCACGCCGAAGTCACCGACACGCCGGAGGAAACCGCAGGGGAAGCGGGCACCTCGACCCCGGGTGACCGTACCCCTCTCACCCCCGGCCGAAGCGCCGGCAGCTCGTCCAACAACTGGATCTCCGGCGGCAGCTCGTCCGGTGAAGCCGGCACCGCGCCGATCTCCCAGGCCTGCACCACCAGCCTCGAGGACCAGGCCGGAGGCGGCTGCATCTCGGCTTCGAGCACGCCCACCCTGGGCATGCTCTACCCCCTGGGCAGCGACTTCTACGTGGAAGCCGGAACCGGACGGGTCGGCATCGGGACCACGTCGCCCTCGAGCACGCTCGACGTGGCCGGACAGATTCGCTCGACGGGTGCGAGCGGTGGCCGGCTCCTGGCTTACAACCCCAACAACCAGAGCGCCTCGGTCTCGCTCGGCTGGCTGGACAACGTCTCCCGCATTCGCATCGGCGGCAGCGGCTCCGGCGCCAGCGGCGGCTTCGAGATCCAGCGCGTGGGAGACCAGCCAATCTTCCGCCTGGACGACAACGGCGACCTCGGTCTGGGCACGTCGGCCCCTGCGGAGAAGCTCGAGGTCGTGGGTGACCTGCGGGTGAGGTCGAACAGCGACACGGGCAGCGCCATCACCTCGGGCGCCTTGCAGGTTCGCAACACGGCGGGCAGCCAGGCGGTGTTGATCGACTCCAACGAGATCGCGTCCTTCGGAGGCACGCTGAACCTCAACGCCCCCGACATCAACCAGCCTG
>JAUIEE010000174.1 GCA_030428965.1 bacterium
CCGGGCGACCTGCTGTGCGAGCTGGATGCCAGCGACCTGGTCGAGAATCGCGTGACCCAGGAGATCAACGTCCAGAACAGCCGGGCGGACCACGTCAAGGCCCAGCAGAACTACGACATCCAGCGCAGCCAGAACGAGAGCGACATCGCCCGGGCCCAGCGCGAGCTGGAGTTCTCCCAGATCGACCTGGAGAAGTACATCCAGGGGGACGCTCCCCAGAACCTGCAGCGTGCCGAAGAGACGGTCGTGATCGCGGACGAAGAGCTCACCCGCGCGACCCAGGACCTCTCGTGGTCCGAGACCCTGGCCGAGAAGGGCTTCCTCGAGAAGACCCAGCTCGACGCCGATCGGCTCTCCCAGAAGCGCGCGGAGATCCAGCTCAACCAGGCCCAGCGATCCCTCGAGCTCCTCGAGCGCTACGAGGCGCCGCGGCTCCAGGCCGAGCTGGAGGCCGACGTGGACGAGAAGAGGCGCGAGCTGGATCGGGTGAAGCTCCAGGCCGAGGCGCGCATCGCCGACTTCGAGGCCAACCTGCAGACCAGCAAGGCCAAGCTCGATCTCGAGCAGGAGAAGCTGGCCAAGCTCGACGCCCAGATCGAGCGTTCGCGCATCGTCGCCCCCGTGGCCGGCATGGTGGTCTACGCCCAGCAGGAAGGCAGCCGTTGGGGAAACAACGATCCCATCCAGGAGGGAAGCGAGGTCCGCGAGCGCCAGGCCATCATCACGATCCCCTCCTCGGAAGGCATGATCTGCGAGGCGAGCCTGCACGAGTCCGTGCTGGACAAGGTCGAGGTGGGCATGCCCGTGATCGTGTCCGTGGACGCACTCCCCGAGTCCGCCTTTCCCGGGCGTGTGAAGTTCAAGGCGGTCCTGCCGGATCAGAACTCCTGGTTCGCCAACCCCGACCTGAGGGTCTACCGGACCGAGGTCGAGATCCTCGAGTCGGATCCGCGCATGCGGCCGGGCATGTCCTGCAGCATCGAGATCCTGGTGGACGAGATCGACGACACGCTGTTCATCCCGGTGCAGTCGATCTTCCTGGATGCGGGCCAGACCGTGTGCTTCGTGGTCGACGCAGGCAGCTTCGACATCGTTCCCGTCAAGGTCGGCGCCAACGACGGGGAGTGGGTCCAGGTGCTTTCGGGACTGGAGGAAGGGCACATCGTGAGCATGAGCGTGCCCGAGGGACAGGTGCTGCGGCCCTTCGAGTCGGAGGCCCCGTCGGGCTACGGAGCCGGCAAGGCCGAAGGCGGCGAAGGGGAAGGTGGCAAGCCGAAGGGCGGGCGCGACGGAAAGCGCGGCTCGGGCCAACGTCCCCCTTCGGAGGCCGGGGCAACCACGTCCGCCGCGGACCCGGGCAAGCAGGGCCGGGCCGGTCGAAGCCGGGAATGAGCGCCCCGGTCGCCGAACTGGTCGAAGCGACGCGTTCCTACCGCATGGGCGGCGAGGAGGTGTACGCCCTCGACGGTCTGTCCTTTCAGATTCAGCGCGGTGAGTACTGGTCGGTCATGGGACCTTCCGGAAGCGGCAAGTCGACCCTGCTGAACGTCATGGGGTGCCTCGACCGGCCGACGGAGGGACTCTATCGCCTGGCGGGCTACGACACCGGTGAGCTCGACGACGACGACCTCTCCGAGCTGCGCTCGACCCAGCTGGGCTTCATCTTCCAGTCCTACAACCTGATTCCGCAGCTGGACGTGCTCGAGAACATCATGGTGCCGCTGTTCTACCAGGACGACCCTCCGGAGGCGGGGGAAGAGCGGGCCCGGGCCCTGGCCGATCGCATGGGGCTCTCCAACCGCCTGCATCACCGTCCCCTGGAGCTCTCGGGGGGGCAGCAACAGCGGGTCGCCATCGCCCGTGCCCTGGTCAACGATCCCGAGCTGATCCTGGCCGACGAGGCCACCGGCAACCTCGACACCCAGACGGCCGAAGAGATCCTGGACCTGTTCGACGAGCTGTCGCGGGAGAACAAGACGATCGTCTTCGTGACCCACGAGCCGAGCGTGGCGGACCGAGCCAGCCACGTGTTGCGCATGCGTGACGGCAAGATCGAGGAGGTGCGCGTGCAGCGCGAAGTTTCCGGGGAGAGCACGTGGTCGTAGCCAACACCCTCGCCCGTTCGTTGCGGCTGGGGGTCAGCAGCCTGCTCTTGCACAAGCTGCGCAGCCTCTTGACCACCTTGGGGGTGCTCTTCGGAACCAGCAGCGTCATCGCCATGCTCGCCATCGGGGAAGGGGCCAGCTACGAAGCCCAGCGGCAGATCAAGCTGCTGGGCAGCCAGAACGTCATCCTGCGCAGCGTCAAGCCCCCCGAGGACCCCAACCAGGGCAACCAGCGTTCGCGGGTCCTGACCTATGGCCTGACGGACATGGACCACTCGCGCATCGTGCGGACCTTCCCCGGGGTGTCCCGTGCGGTGCCGATCCGGGAGATCAACAAGGACGTGCGCTACCTCGATCGGGGGACCAACGCCCGGATCCGGGCCACCCGCCCCGACTACGTGGACGTGACCGGTCGTCTGATCTGGGAGGGACGCTTCTTGACCCCCGAGGACGAGCGCTCCCTCAACAACGTCTGCGTGCTCGGTACGGAGGTCGCCCGGAAGCTCTTTCCGCTCGAGCCGGCCCTGGGCAAGCGTGTCAAGCTGGGGGGCGACTACTTCACCGTCGTGGGCACGATGGCCCCGCGCGTTCCCCTTTCGGGCGACTCTCCCGGGGCAGGCCGGGACGTCACCGGGGAGATCTTCATTCCGTTCGAGACGGCGCGCAAGTGGTACGGCCTCCTCCAGGTGAAGATGCGCGCGGGGAGCTTCGACATGGAAGAGGTCGAGCTGCACGAGATCATCGTCGAGGTCGACCGCCCCGAGAACGTTCCCATGGTGGCCCAGGCAGCGCGCGAGATGCTGGGCCGCAACCACAACAAGCTGGACTACGAGGTCGTCGTGCCCCTGGAGCTGTTGGCCCGCGCGCGGGAGACCAAGCGCATCTTCAACATCGTGCTCGGCTCGATCGCCGGCATCAGCCTCCTGGTGGGGGGCATCGGGATCATGAACGTCATGCTGGCCACCGTGACCGAACGGACCCGTGAGATCGGCATTCGCCGTGCCCTGGGGGCCAAGCGCCGCCACATCGTGACCCAGTTCCTGGTCGAGACCGTCGTCCTCTCCGTGGGGGGGGGCCTGCTCGGGGTCGCCCTGGGCCTGGCCATCCCGCTGGTGGTCGAGCAGTTTGCCTCGCTGAAGACGATCGTCACGCCCAGCGCACCTCTGTTGGCCTTCGGGATCTCGGCCGTCATCGGGATCGTGTTCGGTCTGTACCCGGCCTGGCGCGCGGCGGGCATGGATCCCGTCGAAGCCCTGAGGCACGAGTAGGCCGTGGCCGGGTACTCCAAGACCCCCCTCGCCAAGAAGCTGGGCATCAAGCCCGGGCATCGGGTCGCGCTCTTGGGCGCCCCGCCCGGGTTCGGGAAGACGCTCGAGCCGTTGCCCGACGGGGTCTCGCTCGCGACCAGCCTGCGGGGCACACGCTCGTTCGACGTGATCGTCTTCTTCGCGCCCGAAGAGTCCGAGCTCACGCGCCGCTTCCCGACCCTGGCCGCCCGACTCGAGAGCGCCGGTGGGTTGTGGATCGCCTGGCCGAAGAAGTCGTCGGGCGTGAGGACGGACCTGTCGGACGGTGTCGTGCGACGCATCGGGCTGGAGAGCGGGCTGGTCGACAACAAGGTCTGCGCCGTGGACGAGACCTGGTCGGGCCTGCGCTTCGTCGTTCGCCTGAAGGATCGCTGAGCTCATCAGCGCAGGGACTCCTCCCCCAGGGCCTCACCGCGCAGGGCCAGGGCCTCGGCATGGTGGGAGGCTTCGGGGCGCTCCGTGCCGGAGAGGTCGGCCAGGGTCCTGGCCACGCGGCGAACGCTCAGAACGGCGCGGGTCGACAGGCCGTAGCTCTCCGAAGCACGTTCGAGCAGCCTTCGAATCGGCGCTTCCATGGGGGCGAGTCGGTCGCAGTCCTCCAGGGACAGGCTGGCGTTCTTGGAGTCTTGCCCGCGCCTCTTGCGACACTCCCAGGCCGTGGCCAGGGCTTCGGCCAGGGCTCGGGCTTCCGTGTCGGCGGCTCGCGTCGGCGCCAGCAGCTCCAGACCCTGGCAGGCGACCCGCAGACGCAGGTCGATGCGGTCCATGAGAGGTCCGGAGATCTTGCCCTGATAGCGTCGGATCTCGCGCCCCGAGCAGGGACAGGGGATCGAGGGGTGCCCGCGGTAGCCGCACGGGCAGGGATTCATCGCCGCGCAGAGTTGGAAGCGCGCCGGCCACTCGACGCTGCGGGCGGCGCGGGCCAGCAGGATCGAGCCTTCCTCGAGCGGTTGTCGCAGAGCCTCCAGGGTCCGACGCGAAAACTCCGGTAGCTCGTCGAGAAAGAGCACGCCCGCGTGGGCCAGGGTGATCTCTCCGGGACGGGGAGGATTGCCTCCCCCGACCAGGCCCGCGAAGCTCGTCGTGTGGTGGGGCGCTCGGAACGGGCGTTCCCCGACGAGCTGACCGGGCCAACGGCCGAGGCTGGAGAGGATGCGCGTCATGGTGATGCGTTCGCTCTGGGAGGGAGGACCGAGCAAGGGGGAGAGGCTCTTGGCGAGCAGGCTCTTTCCCGTTCCCGGTGGTCCCAGGAACAAGAGGCCGTGCCCACCTGCCGCGGCGACGACCAGGGCACGCTTGGCCAGGGTCTGCCCGCGTATCGACTGCAGGGTGAGGATGCGCCGCTCGTGCAGGTCCTCCGGGGGGGAGGAGAGGCCCACGGCGCGGGGCACGGGCAGCTCCTTTCCGCCGGCCGCCCAGCCGACGACCTGGGCCAGGGTCCGGGCCTGGCGCACGTCGATCCGAGGCAAGAGAGCCGCTTCCTGGGAGGTGCGCGGCGGGACGACGACCCGGGTCAAGCGGGCCTCTCGCGCGAGGGCGGCCGTGGAGAGACCTCCGGGCACGTCCTGCAGGCGTCCGTCGATGCCCAGGCCTCCCGAGAAGAGGGTGCGCGCCAGCGGGCCCGGCGCGAGGTGGCCACAGGCGGACGCCGCCGCCAGGGCGACGGGCAGGTCCAGGGTCTCGCCGCGCTTGGGTCTTCCCGCCGGGGCCAGGTTCACGAACAGTCGTCCCTGGGGCAGCCTCAGGCCGTTGGCGTTGAGGGCCGAGCTGAGACGGCTCTTGCTCTCGCGGATGATGGAGTCCGGAAGTCCGGAGAAGGCGATGTCCGGCCTTTGTCCCTGGATGGATTCGAAGCGCGCTTCGACGGTGACCAGGTCGGCCTCGATCCCTTCCAAGGAGACCCCCAGCACCCTGACCGTCCCCGTACCCATGGCCTGGGGACCGTGCCCGGGTCGTGCGGTTGCTTCCGGGACCGGATTTCTGGTCGAACCTCCGAGTTCCCCGTGGAAAACCGTCCCAGAAGCCCCCCGCTTCCGTAGGCCGACCTGTCCGGCTTGCGCTGGCCTCCCCGATGGGCGATGCTCACCGCCCCAGGAAACGAACCCCATGGACACGTACTACGATCCCGCCGACCTCGCCAAGTTCCACGACATCGCAGAGCATGCCCCCGAGCTGGCCGCGAAGTTCTTCGACTGGTACGGCAGCGTGTTCCAGGACGGCGCGCTCAGTGCCCGGGAGAAGTCTCTCATCGCCCTGGGTGTCGCCCACGCCGTGCAGTGTCCCTACTGCATCGACGCCTACACCCAGGACGGCCTCTCCAAGGGTTGCGATCCCGAACAGCTGACCGAGGTGGCCCACGTGGCCGCCGCGATCAAGGGCGGAGCTGCCCTCGTGCACGGCGTTCAGATGCGCAACGTGATCGACAAGCTGGGGATGTAGCTTGGCCTTTGCCGAAGACGCGCAGGCGAGCGGGGCCCTGAAGGTCCTGCCGACCCTGAACCGCCGACAGTCGCCGCTGGCGCGACCCGGGGCCCAGCTCGAGACCCTGGCCCGGGTCCCGATCGACGACCCGCTGGGCGGCGACTTCGATCGTCACCTCGAGCGCGCCGGCCTGCACCCGCTGACCGCCACGGGAATCGAGGTCTTCCAGATCAACGTCGGCCGCGTCTGCAACCAGACCTGTCAGCACTGCCACGTCGACGCCGGTCCGGATCGGACCGAGGACATGAGCCTGGAGACGGCCGAGCTGTGCCTGTCCGTCCTGGCCCGGACGGACATTCCGACGGTCGACATCACCGGGGGAGCCCCCGAGATGAGCGCGGCCTTTCGCACCCTGGTCGAGGGGGCCCATCGTCTGGGGCGGCGGGTCATCGATCGCTGCAACCTGACGATCCTCCTGGCGCCGCGCTTCGAGGACCTGCCGGAGTTCTTTGCCCGGCACAAGGTCGAAGTCGTCTGTTCCTTGCCCCACTACCGGCGCCTCAACACCGATCGCCAGCGCGGGGAGGGGGTCTACGAGCGCTCGATCGAAGCGCTGCACCGGCTCAACCTCCTGGGCTACGGCCAGCCGGGAAGCGGCCTCGAGCTCGTGCTCGTGACGAACCCGGTCGGGGCCTACCTGCCGGCCAACCAGGACTCCCTCGAGGCCGAGTGGAAGCGCGAGATGAAGCGCAACCACGGGATCGAGTTCAACTCCCTCTACTCGATCACGAACATGCCCATCAGTCGCTACCTGGAGTGGCTGGACGGCTCGAACAACCTCGAGTCCTACCTGCAGAACCTCGTGGCGGCCTTCAATCCGGCCGCGGCCCAGGGCGTCATGTGCCGCAACACCCTGAGCGTGGACTGGCAGGGGCGCCTGTTCGACTGCGACTTCAACCAGATGCTGGACCTGGAGGTCGGTTTCGGCGCGCCGCGACACCTGGCCGACTTCGACCTCGAAGCCCTCGATCGCCGCCGCATCGTGACGGCGCGCCATTGCTTCGGTTGCACCGCCGGCGCGGGATCCTCCTGCGGGGGGAGTTTGGCGGACTAGCACGTCGGGGAGGCTGGGTTAGACTGGCCCCATGCCCCCGTTCGGTCTTCGTTGGAGCGTCGCGTGCGTGTGCGTCCTCCTGGGCGCCTGCGGAACGGATTCCACGCGGGGGTCGTCCGTGTTCCGCGATCTGGGCGCACGCGAGCCGGATTCCCTGCTGGGAGAGCCGGAAGCCCTGGTCGCCACCCCCGAGGGGCAGTGGGGCCAGGCCGGGCCCCGCGGCTGGATCGGGAAGACGCTGGAGGACGAGGAGGGACGCTCCTTCGTGTACAGCTCCTCGGCGACTCCGCGCTTCGAGCTGCAGGCCACCGGGCCGGCGCCGAGAACGATCGAGATCGAGGCTTGGCTGCCCGGCTCGGGCAAGGAGAGCGAGCGCCGCCAGTCGGTGCCCTTGCTGTTGAACGGGCAGTCGATCGGTGCAGTGGACCTCACCCATCGCCCGCGACGGGAGCGGGTGGCTCCGCCCGCGGACCTGTGGCGCACCGGAACCAACGTCCTCGAGCTGCGCCTGGGAGACGAAGCCGCGCGTCCGTCGGAGTACGGGCCGGTGACCCTGGCGGTCAGCGAGGTGCGCTATGGACACGGTCGCATGCCGGTACGTACCGCGGACGGAACGTGGAGGTGGCCCCAGGATACGGGCCTGGGCTACCGGATCGTGCTCGATCAGCCGGGGGAGCTGGTGCTCTCGGGGAGCTCGGAGCAGTCCGGGGATCTGGAGGTCCGTTTCTCCTCCTTCGATCCGGCCGGCTCGGATCGCGAGCTCGAGCCGGAATCCGCAGGGAGCGCGACCCTTGGCTCCGGCGCATTCGAGGAGCGCTTCAGCCTGCCGGTACCGGAAGGCCGCGTCGTCCAGGCCGAGCTCTTCTGGAGGGGCGAGGGGGTTCTCGATGTCGATCGCATTCGGCTGGGCTCGACCGAGTCGTCGTCCCCGGCCCCGATCATCCTGATCAGCATCGACACGTTCTCCGCCCAGCACACCTCCCTGTACGGCTACGAGCGCGAGACGACACCGAACCTGAAGCGCTTCGCCGAGGAGGGCTTCACCTTCCGACGCTGTGCTGCCAACGCACCCTGGACGTCCGCCAGCTTCGCGGCCCTGTTCTCGGGCCTCTATCCCATGCGCGCCAGCATGAAGCTGGTCGAGGGAGCCAACCGCTTCGACTTCGAGCTGCCCCGGGAGCGCTGGGTCCTGCCCGAGATGCTGCGCGCCGCCGGCTACCGCACGGGCGGCTTCGTGGACGTGATCTGGCTCGAGGAGCGCTTCGGCTTCCGCCAGGGCTTCGAGCACTACGACACGTCGGCCTCCGACATCGCCCACCCCATCGCCAGCGGCGGCATCCGGCACATCCGACCTCGGGCCCTCAGCTGGATCGATTCGCTGCCCCCCGGGGAGCCGTTCTTTCTCTTCCTGCACGCCTACGACGTGCACGGGCCCTACCTGCCCTCCGATCCCTGGGCGGGCGCCTTCGACGGGGACGAGGCCGCCGAAGGGTGTGACCTGTTCGTGGGAGCGCGCTCGAGCTTCCGCACGATCTCCAAGTCCCAGTTCCAGCACGCTGCGCCCGGCGAGCGCCCCCCCGACCAGGTGGACGGGGGGCCGTTCATCCAGGCCTACGACGAGGAGATCCTGGCCCTCGACGCGGCCCTCGGAGAGCTGTTCGACGATCTCGAGCAGCGCGGCGTCCTGGATCGGTCCTGGGTGATCCTGACCGGAGATCACGGCGAGGCGACCTGCGACCACGACTACTTCGGACACGGCCTGCTCTACGACGACACGATCCAGGTGCCCCTCGTGATTCGTCCGCCCCGGGGCCCGTGGCGCGAGCACGCCGGCTGGGTCGAGTCCTCGGTCCAGCTGGTGGACCTCTACCCGACCTTGGTCGAGCTGGCCGGCCTGTCCCCCGAGCGGGAGCACTTCCACGGCCGGTCCCTCTTCCCGTTCCTGCGGGGAGACACCCCCGAACCCCGGCCCACTTACTGTGAAGGGGGCATCATGCGCCAGTCCGCCGTCGAGCTCGACGGGTGGAAGCTGATCGAGATGGTGCCCGCGGAAGAGGCGCTGCCCTGGACGATCCTCTCGAGCCCGTTCGTGCCCCGGGACTGGTTGACCGAGCGGGCGCCCCAGCTGGTCGACGTGCCGCCTTCCAAGGACGTCTTCCGGCGTCTGTCCAGGGACGAGGACGAGGTGCGCGCCTTCCTCGACGAGCTGAAGGAGCGTCTGCCCGAGGTCGTGCTCGAGCTCTACGACCTCGAGAAGGATCCCTTCGAAGAGAACGACCTGGCCCGGGAGCGACCCGAGAAGGTGATCGAGATGCTGCGAATCCTGCGCAGCTGCCAGGCGCTGCGGGAAGAGACGACCACCGGCGTCGACGGCAACGCGCCCCTCACGGCCGAGGACCTGCAGCGGCTGAGCGAACTGGGCTACGCGGACGTGGAGGGCGACGACTAGCGGCCCCTAGTTCGTGCCCAGGCGCTGGTAGACGATGAAGTTGGCTCCCTGAAACTGGAGCCGTCGGCTCTCGCGCAGGCCGAGCCGCTCGATGAACTGCTTGCCGATGCGTCCGCCGCGCACGTACCAGGACTCGAGGATCAGGGTGCCCACGCGGTGGTTGCGGTCGAGGAGCGTGAGGGTGTAGTCGTTCGAAGGTACGAACGACCAGCGCACGGGGTAGTGATCGAGCACGTAGCCCAGCCCGAAGCTCTGGGGATAGACGAACAGCTGCTCGTCGTCGTGTCCGAGCTCCTCGAGGGTTTGGCGCATGTCGGCCGAGAAGGTGCGCGAGAACTCACGGGCGCGCAGCTTCAGGGTGCGTTGCCCGAAGAGGACCAGAACGGCCAACAAGAGCCAGGGTGCCCACGGTCGGACCTGGGCCAGGCGTTCGAGGGGCGAGCGCCAGGCGTCCGCCAGGACGACCGCCAGGAAGGGCAGCACGAAGAGCATGTGCCGCAGGAGAACGTGCTCGAAGCCCCCGCGGGTGTGCAGGGTCAAGACCAGGGCGAGGGCGGCCAGAGCGAAACCTCCCACGGCCAGGGGAAAGGGGTCGGCCCGTAGCCGCCGCGCGCCCACCCAGAGCGTCGCCAACAGGGCTATGGATCCAAAGCCATAGGAGGTGACCAGCACACCGTACCAGATGCCCTCGAAGCCCAAGCCAAGCGTCGTGGCGAAGAAGGGCCAAATCAAAAGGGGTGCCAAGACCAGGCGGAATACGGTGATGATCAAGGCCAGGTTTGGATACTTCATGGCCTGCAAAAACCCGCCCGCCAGCGCGATGATCGCCAAGGCTGGATACTCCCAGGCGATGATGCGC
>JAUIEE010000175.1 GCA_030428965.1 bacterium
GTCGCACCACCGCCACGATTGCCGCGAGCTCCTCCGGCGTCGGTGCCGGGTGTACACGAATACGGGCTTCCGCATCGGTGTCGGATCGCGCGCTCACAGCGGAATGTTCCCGTGCTTGCGCTCGGGCAGGGGCTCGACCTTGGACTTCAACAGTTCCAGGGACCGGATCAGGTAGGGCCGGGTCAGGCGCGGCTCGATGACGTCATCGATGTAGCCGTTCTCCGCAGCCATGTAGGGGTTGTTGAACTTCTCCTCGTACTCCTTGGCCCGCTGGGCCTCCAGCGCGGCGGGATCCGAGGAACTCTGGATCTCACGGCGGTGGATGATCTTCGCCGCCCCCGAAGCCCCCATCACCGCGATCTGCGCGCTCGGCCACGCCAGGTTCAGGTCGGCTCGAACGTGCTTCGACCCCATCACGTCGTAGGCGCCGCCGTAGGCCTTGCGGGTGATCACGGTCAGCTTGGGAACCGTGGCCTCACAGTAGGCGTAGAGCAGCTTGGCTCCGTGCAGGATGATGCCTCCCTGCTCCTGGGCCGTCCCGGGCAAGAAGCCGGGCACGTCCTCGAAGGTCACGATCGGGATGTTGTAGGCGTCGCAGAAGCGGATGAAGCGTGCCGCCTTGATCGAAGCGTCGATGTCCAGGCAGCCGGCCAGGACCGAGGGGTTGTTGCCCACGACGCCCACCGCGTGTCCACCCAGGCGGGCGAAGCCGACGATGATGTTGCGCGCATAGCTGGCGTGGACTTCAAGCCCCGAGCCCTCGTCGACCACGAGCCGGATGACATGGTGCATGTCGTAGGGCTTGCTGGCGTCGGAGGGAACGATGCTGTCCAGCTCTTGCTCCTGGCGATCGGCCGGATCCGAGGTATCCGAGAACGGAGGGTCCTCGGCGTTGTTCAAGGGCAGGAAGCTGAAGAGGCGTCGCACCAGGGCCAGGCAGGCCGAATCGTCGGGGCTCTTGAAGTGCGCCACTCCTGAGGTGAACGAATGCATCTCGGCTCCGCCGAGCTCTTCCGAGGTCACCTCCTCGTGGGTCACGGTCTTGACCACGTCCGGGCCCGTGATGTGCATGTAGGAGGTGTCCTCCACCATGCAGATGAAGTCGGTGATCGCAGGGCTGTACACCGCACCTCCGGCGCAGGGACCGAGGATGGCGGAGATCTGGGGCACGACCCCCGAGGCCTGGGTGTTGCGCCAGAAGATCTCCGCATAGCCTCCCAGGCTCTTCACGCCTTCTTGGATGCGCGCCCCTCCCGAATCGCACAGCCCGATGACCGGAACACCGGCCTTCAGTGCCATGTCCATGATCTTGCAGATCTTCTGGGCGTTCGTCTCCGAGAGTGATCCGCCCAGGACCGTGAAGTCCTGGCTGAAGAGGAAGACGGGGCGGCCGTCGATCAAACCGTGACCGGTGACCACGCCGTCGCCTAGCACCTTGGACGTCTCCATGTCGAAGTCGGTGCAGCGGTGGGTCACGAAGCGGTCGATCTCGACGAAGGAGCCCTCGTCCAGGAGCAGGTCGACGCGCTCGCGCGCCGTGAGCTTACCCTTCTTGTGCTGCGCCTCGATGCGCGCGACGCCTCCGCCCTGAAGGGACTCCTCGCGCATGCGCGCGAGCCGTTCGATGGGACTCTCGGTCATGATGATTTCGGCATCTCCACGAGCTCCGTGAGAACTCCTCCGGTGGCCTTGGGGTGAACGAAGGCGATGCGCGTGTTGTGGGCTCCCGGCCGGGGCTCTTCGTCGATCAGACGAACCCCCTTCTCCTTCAGGACGCGCAGGGCGTGATCGAGGTCCTCGACCTCGTAGGCCAGATGGTGCTGTCCCCCTCCGCGCTTCTCCAGGAAACGCGTCACCGGTGAGTCCTCGGCCGCCGGCTCGCCCAGTTCGATGCGCTGGCCTCCGGCGTAGCACACGAGCACGTTGACCTTCTGGTCCTCGACGTACTCCACCTCGCTCTCGGTCAGGCCGAGCGTCTCGATGTAGGTGCGCCGGGCTTCCGCGATGCTGGGCACGACGATGGCGACGTGGTGCAGGCTCTTGACGAGGCTGTGCAGGGCAGAGTTCAAGGGGCCTCCGAGGGCTGAGGGGCCGCGCAGTCTAGCGGACGCACGGGGCGACCGCACTCGCCTCGACGTTTCTCCGCCGCCTACCAGTACTTCTCGCCTTCGTGCAGGATGTAGCCGTGGGCGTGGCGGTTGGCGGGATCCTTGTGGGTCCAGTGGATCACACCGCCCTTCGCGTTCCACTCATACTCCCCGTAGACCTCGACGGTGTCCCCTTCCTGCAGGGGAACCCGCGGCGCCAGGTCGATGTTGTGGGAGATCAGGACCGTGTGCCCGTCCTCGAGCTTCAAGAGGAACTTCTGATGCCGGGACCCGACGTTGTCGTCCCTCAGGGTCTTGATCACGACCGCCTCGACCTCGACCTGGGTATCGGAGCGCTGGGCCTCGAACAGCCGGGCGATCTCCGAGACCTCGGCTACGGGCGTTCCACCGCCCCTGGACTCGAGCCGAGGCTTGGGGGCTTCTGCAACCGGGGCCGAGGACTCCGAGGGAATCCAGTCCTCGACCTCCCGAGTCGAGGAAGTCGCGGGCGCTTCCGCGACGGCGGTACCGCCACCCTGGGTCTCCTTCGGGGTCTCCAGGTAGGTCTTGGAGAACCAGGCGACCGCCAGGACGACGATGGCGGACACGACGCGTTTGATCTGTTTCATGTCAGGGGGAGAGGAGAAGAGGAAGGAACCAGGACCTGTTCGCGTGGACAGGTCTCAGGCTCGTAGGGCATCCAGCGCGATATGCCGAGCAGGAGCAACGCGTCCAGGCGACCAACCGGGACGCGGCTCTCGAACGATGGTCCCGAACCTGTTCACTAGAGTCCCTCGGGGGCTTGGTACGTCCCGAAGTTGTCTTCGAGCACGTGGCAGATCTCGCCGACCGTCGCGTAGGCGTCCACGGCTTCGACGATCGGGCCCATGAGGTTCTTGGTGCCCTTGGCGCAAGAGTCGAGCTCGCGTAGCGTCGCTTCGACGCGACTGCCATCACGCTCCTTGCGAACCGCCTCGAGGTCGGCCAGGACCTCGAGCGCGGCGGACGAGTCGGGCTGGAAGATGGACGGGCTCGGCTCCTCGACCTTGAACTGGTTGACGCCGACCACGACCTCCCGGCCGGCCTCCACGGCGCGCTGCCAGGCGAGGGCGCTCTGGTGGATCTCGCGCTGCATGAAGCCGGTTTCGATCGCGCGTACCGAACCGCCCATCTCCTCGATGCGCTGCATGAGCTCGAGGGCCTTGGCCTCGAGCTCGTCGGTCAACGCCTCGATCAGAGGGGCTCCCCCCAGAGGATCGACGACGTCGGCCACGCCGCTCTCGTTGGCGAGCACCTGCTGGGTGCGCAGGGCCAGGCGCGCCGACTCGGCGCTGGGCAGGGACAGGGCCTCGTCGCGCGAGTTCGTGTGCAGGGACTGGGTGCCGCCCAGGATGGCGGCCAGGGCCTGGACCGTCACGCGCACGACGTTGTTGTCCGGCTGCTGGCTCGTGAGCATGGAGCCTGCGGTCTGGGTGTGGAAGCGCAGCATCCAGCTCTTGGGATCGGCGGCCTCGAACTCTTCTCGCATGATGCGCGCCCACATGCGGCGCGCGGCGCGGAACTTGCCTACCTCTTCGAACAGGTGGTTGTGGGCGTTGAAGAAGAAGGAGAGTCGCGGGGCGAACTGGTCGACGTCGAGCCCGCGGCTCAGGGCCTCGCGTACGTAGGCGCGTCCGTTGCTGAGGGTGAAGGCCAGCTCCTGGACCGCGGTCGAGCCCGCCTCACGGATGTGGTAGCCCGAGATCGAGATCGTGTTCCAGCGCGGGACCTCGCGCGCGCAGAAGTCCATCAGGTCCGTGGTCAGACGCATCGAGGGTCCGACCGGGAAGCGGTAGTTCCCGCGCGCCGCGTACTCCTTGAGGATGTCGTTCTGAACGGTGCCCCGCAGCCTGTCGGGCGACGTCCCCTGACGGCGGGCGAGGGCCACGTACATCCCCAGCAGGATCGTAGCCGTCGCGTTGATCGTCATCGAGGTCGAGACCTCGCCCAGGGGAATGCCCTCGAACAGCCGCTCCAGGTCGCGCAGGCTGTTGATGGGAACACCGACCTTGCCCACCTCGGGCTCGGCCAGGGGATGATCGGAGTCGTAGCCGATCTGGGTCGGGAGGTCGAAGGCCGTCGAGAGACCGCTCTGCCCGCTCTCGAGCAACATGCGGAAGCGTCGGTTGGTTTCCCGGGCGCTGGAGAAGCCCGCGTACTGGCGCATCGTCCAGAAGCGTCCGCGGTACATCGAGGGCCGAATGCCCCTCGTGTAGGGGTATTCGCCGGGGAAGCCGCCGTCGGGGGCGCCGCCGTAGAGCGGCTCCAGGGTGAGCCCGGACGGCGTCTCGAAGGCCGTCTTGCGCTCGGGATGTCGCTCGGTCGCCTGGCGCCAGACGCCTTCCTTCCAGGGCCCCGCGGCCGATTCGGTACGGCGAGAGGCCGGTTGGCTGTGGTCATCCATGGGTGAGGACGGCTGGGTTCGTGGCCCAGGGCGGCGAAGATTCTATCCGAATCCGGCGCGGAAACCGCCGGCTTCTGGCGCCGGGGGACGAAGCCGGGCTCGAATACCCCGCTGTCCGCGACGTAGCCGTCTCTTGGACATTCCCTCGAACCGGGCCCGCTCGCGCGCCCTGGGAGGAGAACGCCGAGGCCGGCCACTCCCAGCCACCGCGCCAACGACGGGACCAAGTAGACTCGACGCGGAACGAAGAAGCCCCAGCCCTCATCTTCCCATGGCTCGATCCAGAAACCTTCCCCTCGGCATCGGCTTCGGCTTGCTCACCCTAATCCTTCTGGCCCTGGGCTGGTGGCTCGCGAAGGGTGATCCGGAGGGTCGCTCCGAGTCCCCCAGCACGGTGGTCGCAGGGGACCGAACGGCCCGGGACGCGATACGCGCCTCCGATCGCCCCGAAGCCTCGGCCATCGTGGCCGCAGCGACGGAGAGCGGATCGGAGCCGGAACGCGAGCTCTTCCCCGCCTCCGCCCCGGACGAGCTCCTGCCCGTCGAGACGGTCCTGCACGGCCGGCTGATCTTCCCCCCCCGAAGCCCCGAGGACGAGACCCTCGAGGTGCTGTGCCTGACGCAGCTCGCCAACACGCGGGTCGTGTTCGACTGGACCTTCCCCGACGAGGACGGGGAGCGTCAGGTCTTTCACCGCGCCAAGGTCGCCGCCGACGGGAGCTTCCAGCTCAACTTGCCGGACGCCAAGGAGATCTGGATCGACGTGGACGGGCGCTTCCTGTACGTGCCCGAGCCTCTGCAGCTTTCGCCGGCGCGGGCACCGGAGAGCCTGATCCTGCACCCCGAGCTCGGCGGCTGGATCCGGGGCCGCGTGAGCCTGCCCGACGATGGGACCCTCGAGGGGGAGAGCGTCCAGCTGCGCCTGGGGATGCGCGACGTCAGCTGGAATGGCATGGCCCACCTGCTCGTGCCCCGGGAGGCGACCTTCCAGGCCAGCGGGGAGTTCGAGTTTCGCGGCGTTCCCCCCGGAGACGAGCACCGCGTGTTCGCCAGTCCCGCGCACTACGCGCCGACCCTGGTGCAAGACGTGGCCGCGGCCCCGGGCCTGATCTCCGACCTCGAGCTCACCTTCGCCCTCGGCGCCGAGCTGCGGGGAACCGTACGGGACCTGGACGGGGAGCCCATCGAGGGGGTAACGATCACCGTGAACACCGACGCCGACTCCGAGGACATGTTCGACGTCGCCTTGCTCCAGCAGGCCAGGAAGAAGGCGAAGACCACGGCCGACGGTCGCTTCGTGTTCGCGGGAGCTCCCGTCGGGAAGATCGAAATCCAGGCCCAGAAGAGCGAGTGGGGTCTCGAGGAAACGCGCGGGGAGACCCTTGCACCGGGCGAGACGCGGACGATCGACTTCGAGTTCGGAGTCGCCGGTTCCCTGGGCGGGGTCGTGCGCTGGCCGGATGGGTCCGGCGCGGGGAACGTGCGCGTGTCGGCTCGCTACGACCTCGATGCGGACGGAGAAGAGGCGCAGCAGAACTTCCAGGAGGTCGTGCGCCTGCGCGATCGCTCCACGGAGACGGACGAGAACGGCGTCTTCCGCTTCCGCGGACTGGGGGAGAGTCCCATCGCCCTCAGCGCCGTTTCCCGCGAGCCTCACCCCGAGTTCGGGCAAGGCAGCGCCAAAGAAGCCGGCCTGAAGGGCGACGGAGAAGACGTCGAGCTCGTGCTGGAGCCGTCCCCGAAGATCGCAGGGCTCGTCAGGAACTCCGACGGCGAGCCGCTGCGCACCTTCACGGTGCACGTGGAGAGCCGGCACGACGCGGACGATTGGCTGGCACGCATCGCGCAGACGAAGAGCAGCGAACGGTTCGAGACCGAGGACGGTCGCTTCGAGATGGGCGGGCTGGCCGAGGGGAAGTGGAACGTCAACGTCTCCGCCGAGGGGTATTGCCGGCTCGCCTCGCCCCTCGAGGTGACGCTTCCGCGCGGCGAGTCCGAGCCCGATCTCGACATCACGGTGCAGCGGGGAGCCTCCCTGACGGGCAAGGTGCTCGACGCGCAAGGAACTCCGGTCGCCGGGGCGACGCTGCTCTCGAGCACGGCCCGGAGCGGCATGATGGCCGCCCGGGGCAACGACGAGCCCACGATCGGAGGCAAGACGGACGCGACCGGGACGTTCGAGATCACCGGCATCCAGCCGGGCTCATGGACCCTGAGGGCGAGCTGCACGGGCCAGGGCAGTAGCGAGGAGCAGGCCTTCGACCTCGTCGCGGGCCAGGAGGTCTCCGGCCTGACCTTCCGCCTGACCCAGGGCGGCACGATCCAGGGCGAGGTCTACGGGAACGACGGCAAGCCCCTGGTGCAGGCCATGGTCAACCTGATGAGCGCCGGCTTCCAGGACGGGCGCATGACGCGCTCCGACGACCACGGCGCCTTCACCTTCGAGCACGTCGACGCGGGCAGCTGGCAGGTCATGGCCATGCCTTCCCCCACGTCCTCGAACGACGAAGGGGACGTCACCGCGACCTTCAACAACATGGAGATGGCGAAGGTCGAGGTCATCGAGGGCGAGGTCACCTTCATCGCCCTGGGCATGGCCCCCGAGGACCCGGTCCTGCTGACGGGGCGCGTGGAGTCGGGCGGAGAGCCCCTCGAGGGCGCCCTCCTGAGCTTCATCGCCGATGGAGAGAACACGCTGGGCGAAATGCGCATGGCCACGAGCCAGGTCGATGGAACCTACGAGGTCGAGCTGGAGAAGCCCGGCGCCTACGTGATTCAGGTTCGATCCGAGGGGGAGTGGCAGGGGTCCTCCGCCGACTACCTCGAGCGCGTTCCCGCCCAGGAGACCCATCGCATCGACTTCGAGCTCCCTACGGGACGCATCGAAGGTCGCATCTTCTCCGCGCAGGGGACGCCCATGGAGGGCACCGGGGTTTCGCTGCGCCGGGAAGGTCCGATGCTGGCCGGGAGCGGGATCCTGTCCCAGAACTCGAGCGTGAGCACGGACGAAAGCGGGCGCTACGCCTTCGGGAACGTGGCCCCCGGAACCTACGCCGTCCACGTCGGGAGAGAGGGATGGGCGGCCATGATCAAGAACGGCACGGCCATGCGCGGTGGGCTGGAGATCGAGGCTGGCACGCGGCTCGAGAACGTCGACCTCGAGCTCGAGACCCCCGGCAGCATCAAGGGGCAAGTGGTCGACGGAATCGGCCAGCCCGTGGCCGGCGCCGCCATCTTCGTCCACCACGAGAGCGGCCAGGCCGTGCACCGCACGACGCCCCACGCGAGCTCTTCCGACGGGAAGTTCGCCTACCAGGGTCTGGGCCCGGGGCTGTACTCCGTGACGGTCCGCCATGGGGAAGATCGAGCCGGTGCGGCGCAGGCCGTGCGCGTTCTCTCGGAGACCGAAACCGAAGTGACCCTGGTCGTCGAGCCCGGCACCCTGCTCGCGGTCTCCGCGCTGGACGAGGATCGAAACCCCTTGCCCTGCCGGGTCAGCGTGACCGACTCCGAGGGACGCGAGGTCAACGGCCTGACCACGACCGAAGCGGCCATGAGCTCCTTCCTCGAGGGCTTCTCCACCACGGAACATCGCGTCGGCCCACTTCCCCCCGGCACCTACTCGGTCCACACGGTGACCTGGGACGGACAGGAGAAGACGCGCAAGGTCAAGCTGAGCGGAAAGCCGACCCGCAGCGTGAAGGAACGCTTCCGCGACTGATCGCGGGAGGCCGGAAAACACTTCCGGATGGCGCGCGCCCCCAATCCGTGCGTTCTTCGTAAGGAAGCAAGCGGGGTTAGGATGCCGACCTCGAGGGCTCGATAGTTGCTGGGTTCGAGGCTCTCATGGTCGCCCACCGCACGCATCAGAGAACGAATCTCCTGTTCTACGGCGTCCTGTTCGCCCTGGCCGTCGCCTTCTGCGCGGGTCGCTTCCTGATCCTGCACGTGCCCGACTACCGGGACTCGGCCCCCTCCTCGATCACGCTGCACAACGTGCGACCGGCGCGGGAGGGCCTCCTGGTTCACACGGTTCCCACCCCGGCGGAGCAAGAGACCTTCACCATCCGAGGCAGCGTCCGCATGCCCGAGGGGACACCCCACGACGAAACCCTGCGCGTCGAGGCCGTCCAGGGCGAGGCGCGCACGCGAGCGACCGCCCTGGTCGAGGCCGACGGCAGCTTCTCCCTGTCCCTCCCGGCCAGCCCCGATCCCCTGGAGCTCGATATCGTCGGCCGCTTCTTGTTCCTCGACTTCCCGCTCGAGGTCACTTCCTCGGCCGCCAGCACGCGCGTCGAGCTGCGCCCCAAGCTCGGGGCCCTGGTCAGCCTGCGCTTCGAAGGCGACCACGCCCAGCTCGACCTCGATCCGGACCGGCTCGACCTTTCGATCCTTCCACGGCTCGAAGGCGACGAGCCCAAGCCGCTGCACTCCACCTGGAACCGCCTCAAGATCGGCGATCGCGTCCTGCTCGACGACGCGGGCTACGAGCTGCGAGCGGTTCCCACGCCGGGAGCGTGGGACATGGCCCTGCTCGTCGATGGCTTCCGACCGCGCAGCCTGACCGTGGCCGACCTGCAACCCGGGGAGCATCGGCACCTGGTCGTCGACCTCGAACGGGGGGCCCAGGTGCGTGGACAGGTGCTCGATCCATCGGGGGCTCCCCTGGCCGGGGCCCGGATTCAGGGACGTGCCCTCGGGCAAAAGGCGAGCGACGGGCACCGTCCGATCGTGACGCTCAGCGCCGAAGACGGCTCGTTCACCCTCGACGGCATGGCCGACGAGAGCCTCGTTTCCGCCTCCCTCGCCGGCTACCTGGCCGGGACGGAGACCGAAGTGTGCATCGAACGGCAAGAGCAAGAGGGCACTGCGCCTCCCCCCGTGACGTTGGTTTTGCGCCGGGGCCATGGCATCGGAGGTCGGCTGGTCTGGGAAGACGGAAAGGGCGTGGCCGGAGAGACGGTCCTGGCCTGGGCCATGGAATCCCACGACGACCTGAATCCCACCGGAGCACCCCGCTCGGCGACGACCGACGGAGACGGCTATTTCCGGGTCGAGGGTCTCGAGGAGGGACGCTTCGTGCTGCGGGCCGAAGTCGAGCGCCAGACCGGCGTGAATCGCTACGCATCGGCTTCGATCCAGGCCGCGGACGTTCGCGCGGGCAGCGAAGGCCTCGAACTGGTCCTGGAGCAGCGTGCAGCCCTCTTCGGCCTCGTGCTCGATCGTGCCGGGGGGCAGCTCCCCGGCTTCGAAGTGCACGCCCTCTCCCGGGGCGAAGGCTCGGCCGACCGCAAGGTCGTCCACCCCCTCGATGGAGTCGACGGCCCCTTCGAGATGGCCTCCTTCGGTCCGGGGGAGTGGGAGTTCCACATCGAAGCCCCCGGCTTCCTCCCCAGCCCGCCCCAGGTCGTGAGCCTGCCCCATGGAGACCTGACGAACCCCGTGCGCTTCATTCTCTCTTCCGCGGGCGCCGTGCGCGGCCTGGTCCTCGATCCGGACGGTGAGCCGATGCCGGGTGCGAGCCTGCGCAGAACGGCGAGCGGGGTGTGGCGCCGGGGGACTCGCTGCGACGTCCACGGCCGCTTCCACCTGACCGATCTCGAAGCGGGAACGGTCGAGCTGGTGGCGGAAGCCGAGGGCTACGTCGCGAGCGAACCTGCCCGGCTCGAGCTCGCCGCGGGAGCCCTGGAGGAAGGCCTCGTCCTGCGGCTGCGACGGGGCGGG
>JAUIEE010000176.1 GCA_030428965.1 bacterium
GGACGCTCTCCACCTTCCGACGGTCCATCCACGATGGTCCGCAGGAGCTCCTCGAGCAGCCCGCGGTGGTACTGGGCGTAGGCCGCGATCCGTCGTCCGGTGCGCAGCACCAGGGCCGTCTTCTCACGCAGCTGCGAGCGCAGGCCTTCCAGGCGCTCCACCTCGAGGCCGGATTCGGCCGCGCGGCGAGCGATGCTCTTCAAGGTCAACGACCCCGGCGACACCGACCACTCCCGGGCCAGGGCTGCGAGGATGGCCTCGCGCCGCCTGGTGCGAGGCGTGCCGCCGGCAATCTCCCCTTCGACCTGCCGGGCGATGGCCCGGAAGGACTCGGTATCCCCCGCGATCACGGCCGCTTCCTGGGACCCGAGGAGCTCCAGCATCCTGTCCTGGGCCGAGAGCTCCTCTTGCATCCAGGCCTCCGCTTGGATCAATGCGCTTTGGACGGCTTTCATCAGCTGTTCTCCTCGGCTTCGGCCGCGGTCTGGGCGCGCTGAATCGACGCGCGAACCTCTTCGGCGAACCCGAGGGAGCCCGTCTCGGCGATGGACTGCCCCACGTGCTGGTCGAACCAGGACTCGTAGATGTCGGAGGAGCTGCCGCCGCTGAAGAAGCCTTCGGGCAACGAGCGGCGCATCTCCTTGACCAGCATGGCCGAGAACAGCTTCTCGAAGGACTGGGCGACCTCGTCGGCCTTGCCCTCTTCCGCCAGACGGTCGAGCTGCTCCAGGCGTGCCTCGGAGTAGTCGGTGTGGGGCGCGTGTTGGGTCCTCGAAAGACCCAGGTCGAAAGTCGTTTCGATCATTGGACCAGAATCTCCGCGTGCAGCATTCCCGACTGGGCCATGGACTGCAGGATTTGAATCATGTCCCGCGGCGTCACGCCCAGGACGTTGAGGACCTCGACCACCTCTTGCAGGGTGACCGCTCCGTTGACGATGGTCAGGGCACGGTCCTCCTCCTCGACCAGGAGATCGGTGCGAGGCAGGTCGACGGTCTCGCCACCCGAGAACGGTCCGGGCTGACTGGCCTCGGGGCTCTCGGCGATGGTCACCGTGAGGTTGCCCTTGGTGATGGCACCGCGCGTGATGCGCACGCCTTCGCCCATGACGATCACTCCGGTGCGTTCGTTGATCACGACCCGTGCCACCCGCTCGGGCTCGAGCTCCTGCGCGAGGATCGAGCCGAGGTAGGCCACGTGGGACTCCTCGGGCAGGTCCTGCGGCACCTGGACGGCGACCGTCATCGCGTCCTGGGGAGCGGCAGCACCGGGATAGACGGCGTTGATGGCTTCGGTGATGCGCTGGGCGTTCCCGAACGACCCCTTCAGGTACTTGAGGTCGAGGTACAGGAAGCCGTGATCGCTCACCAGGCTCGTGGGCACCAGCCTTTCGACCTTACCGCCCTGGGGAATCGTGCCCACGGTGAGGTGATTGCGCACCGCGCTCGCTCCGTCCCCCTCGGCCGAGAAGGCCCCGGTCGTCAAGGCACCGGAGCCCGTGGCGTAGACCACCTGTCCGGTCATGTCGCTGAGCTCCGTGTAGACCAGGGTGCCTCCGACCAGGCTCTCGCAGTCGTAGATCGACGAGACGCGCAGGTCGATGCGACGGCCGGGCTTGATCCCCGGCGGCAGGGTGGCCTCCACCCAGACGACCGCGATGTTGGCCGAGTTGATGTCCTGGATGCCGACGTTGATGTTGCGCGTTTGCAGCATGCTCAAGAGGCTGCGCCGCGCCGCGTTGGCGGAGTCCCCGGTTCCGCTGAGGCCGGTCACAAGGCCCACGCCCTGGATCACGTTGTCCTCCTGCCCCCGCACGGCGACCATGTCGGAGACGCGCACGAGCACTCGGCCGTCCGTTCCGCGGCCGGGGGTCGGCTCGATGCGGGGCGTGCGCGTCACGGCCGAACCGGAACCGCTGAGCGGCTGGGTGGGAGCTTCGACTCCGTCGCCCAGGTCCAGGAACAAACCCCGACGCGCTGCGGGTCGGGTCGATTGCCCCTGGGCCAGGGGCGCCAGGAGGACGATCAGGGTGAGCAGGAAGCCGAGTTTCATGGGCAGGGCCTAGAAGGGCCAGAGCCAGCCGATCGTGTTGTGGATCAAGCGTCCGAGGCCGTAGCGGTTGGTGGTGCGAGTCATCTCGCCGTCACCGGTGTAGGAGACGAACGCCTCGGCCACGTTCTGGGAGAGGACGGTGTTGTCCGACTGGACGTCGAAGGGCCGCACGATCCCGCTGAACTCGATCACCTTGACCTCGTTGTCCACGCGGATCTCACGCCGTCCCTTGAGGACCATGTTCCCGTTGGGGAGCCGGTCGACGACCATGGCGGTGATGCGGGCGATGAAGCTGCCGCTCTTCTGGTAGTTGGCCGTGCCCTGGAAGTCGTCCTGGGACTGCGCCTCCAGATCCGGCAGCGGATCGAACGCGTCGGGCAGGATCTGGAACGAACCCAGGGCGTAGTCCAGCTGGGTCTGGCGCGAGAAGTTGGAGGACTCCTCGTTGGCGACGTCCTGGCTCTCGGTGATGAGCACCGTGACCAGATCACCGGGACGACGCGCGGTCTTGTCCGCGATCATGCTGTGGGGACCGAGGTCAGGGTTGTAGATGGAGCCGGCACGGGCCTGTCCGAAGGCGCCGGGGACCAGAGGGCCCAGGAGAAGGGCGAGAGAGAGGCAGATCTTCTTCATGGATGGGGTCCCTACTGACCCAGGTTGACTTCGACCAGGTCCGCGCTGCGCACCAGCGCGGACATCTCCTTGGGAGAGTGATTCATGCGAACGCGCACCCGATCCCCGACGGCGCCCGAATCGAGGGCCACCGCGGGAACGCGAGCCTGGATGCCGCCCTTGCGGACCAGCAGGTAGATCTGGTCCCCGAGCTGCAGCACCGTGGGCCGATGGACGTCGGTGGCCGTGATGACCGCACCGGCCATCAGGTCGCGAGTCGCCACCGCGCCGGGCAACATGCCTTCGCCCAGCGCTTCTCGCTCGACCCCCCGGCGCAGGAGCACCCGGCGGCGTTCGAACATCGACGGCTCGAGCGCCTGGCCCGCACGCACCGGCCGGGCCAGCACCGAGCGGGTCTGCCAGACCTCGACCTTCCAGGTGGTCCAGACGGTGCGGTAGACGGCATCGTCCACGGCCACCTCGACGGCCACGCTGGTGAGACCGCTGGCGCGGGGCCCCGACAGGGGGCGCGCACGCAGCTGCACCGCGCCATCTCCCGCGGGCACCATGGTCTGGGGCAAGGACTCCGCCAGCTGGAAGGTAAGGTCGGTCCCCGCGAAGGCGCGCCTCAGCTCCGCGCGGGCCACCTGTTCGAGGTCGGCCACGGGAATCTGGCGCACCTCGGGCCGTACGCGGCAGACCGTGTGCCCTGCGAAGCGCACCTGCACCTCGGGTAGCCGCTCGTGCAAGAGGCTCTGGATCTTGTCGACGCGCAGAAGACGGCTGTAGCCCGGAGCCGGCGCGTAGCCCAGCTCGATCGAGCCGAGTTCGGCGACCCAGCGCGCATCGCCTTCGATGCTGGCGATCTCGGCCAGTTCGATCTCGGTTCCTCGCACCGTGGCCTCCATGGGCACGGTGACCGTCACGCTCGAGAGAAGGAGGGAAAGCAGCATGGATCAGATCAGGTTGGAGACTTGCTGGAGCATTTCGTCGGAGACCTGGATCGTCCGGCTGTTCACTTCGTAGTTGCGCTGGGCCTCGATGAGCGAGATCAGCTCGTCCACGATGGCGATGTTCGAACGCTCGAGGAATCCTTGCCGCAAGAGGCCGGCGCCCTGCTGGCCGGGCACCTGCTCGACCAGGGGCCCCGAGCTCGCGGTGCCGCTGAAGAAGTTGTCGCCCTCGGCGCGCAGGCCGGAGTCGTTCGGGAAGCGGGCCAGACGAATCTGCCCCACGGTCTGGAAGGTCTCGGTGCCGGCGATGCCCACCTGCACCTGGCCGTCCTGGCCGATCACGACCCGGGTGGCGTTCTCGGGGATGTTGATGGCCGGCTCGAGGCGAAAGCCGTCCACGGTGACGAGGTCACCGTTGCCGTCCTGCCGGAAGCTGCCGTCGCGCGTGTAGCGGAACTCGCCGTTGCCGAGGTTGATGCGGAAGAAGCCGTCGCCCTGGATGGCGAGGTCCAGGGAGTTGCCGGTCTGCTCGATGTCGCCCTGCAGGAACAGCTTGATCGAGCTGGCGATCTCGGTGCCGCTGCCCACCTGCAGTCCGGTGGGGTTCATGCGGTTGGCCGTGGTGGTGGCGCCGGGCTCCCGCATGGTGGCGTAGAGCAGCGAGCGGAAGTTGACGCGGTTGCGCTTGAACGACGTGGTGTTCACGTTCGCGATGTTGTTCGCGATCGTGTCGACCTGGGTCTGCTGGGCCAGCATGCCTGACGCAGCGGTTCTCATCGCTCGGATCATGGGGGTCTCGTCGGTCGGTTCTAGAAGGGACGGGTGAGTCGCGAGTAGCTCTCTTCGATCGAGGTGATGACGCGCGCGACGTTCTCGAAGGAACGTTGCACCGAGATGAGCTCGACCATCTCGTTCACGCCACCAGCGTTGGAACGCTCGAGGGCGCCCTGGTGGACGCTGGCCTCGTGAGCCTTCTCCCCCAGGCGCCGAGGCGCGGCCCAGTAGCCGCCGTTGATCTGGCGCAGGCGGCCCGGGTCGACGAAGTCGACGATGCGCAGCTGGCCGATCTCCTGGCCGCCCTGGGAGACGCTGCCCTCGCCGTCGATGACCACCGGCAGACCGGTGGGATCGATCGGACCCTGGAGGCGCTCCCAGGCCACAGGATGACCGTCGCTGGTGATGAGCACCCCTTCCTCCGTGGTCTGGAAGGCACCGTCACGGGTGTAGACCTCGCCCCGGGGCGCTTCGACGGCGAAGAAGCCGCTTCCGCTGAGGGCCAGGTCGTAGGGCCGACCGGTACGGGTCAGGTCACCCTGGGAGAAGTCGACGCTGTGGCGCGTGGCCAGGCCGTGGCGCTTGCCGGCGGAACCCTGGATGGCGAACTCGCGGGTGGCCGAGCCCACGCGCTTGTAGCCGTTGGTGCCCAGGTTGGCGAGGTTGTTGGAGATCGCCTCCAGCTCCCGCTCCTTGGCCACCAGGGAGGAGGCGCCTCGATAGAGTCCTACGTTCATGGCTTTCCTGGAAGCAAGGCCGGTGCCAAGTGCGTTGGGAGGCTCGAACGGCCTTCTTGGCGTCGCCAGGGCCCTTCTTGCGAAGGCGCCGGCGAGAGCAGGTGGAAGCCCTTGCAGGGCACGGAACGCACTACCTGGAAAAGCAAGACGGGGCGCCCCACCGCACGTGGAGCGCCCCGCCCTGGGAAGTGAGAGAGAAGGGATCAGATGATGTTCACGATCTCGGCGAAGATCTCGTCCTGCACCGTGATGACGCGCGCGTTGGCCTGGAAACCACGCTGGGCCTCGATCAAGTGCACGAACTCCTCGGCCGTGTCGACGTTCGAGCCCTCCAGGGCTCCGGCCACCACTTCGCCGGCACCCCGGAAGGCTCCCTGGGAGAGGGTGCGCGTGCCGCTGTTGGCCGACTCCCGGAAGAAGTTGTCCCCGATCTCCTCGAGGCCGGCCTGGTTGCCGAAGCGAGCGATGCCCACGTTGCCCAGGGTCAGGGTCTGTCCGTTCGTGAAGAAGCCGTTGATGAAGCCCTCGGGGTCCACGAGGATGCTGGAGAGCTCACCGGCGCCGTAGCCGTCCTGGAAGACGGAAGCCACGCTCGAGGGGCTGCCGAACTGGGTCAGACCTTCGAAGCTGCCCTGCTGGCCGAAGTCGAGGCTGATCGTCTGGGAGGGTTCCCCCGGGCTGTTGCCGGGGATGGTGAACTGCAGCTGGTCGGTCGCGAAGCTGTAGGACCCGTCCTCGTTGAACTGGATGCCCGCGATCGTGCCGGCGGAACGGGGATCGTCGCCTTCCAGGAGGGGAGGCACGAAGCCCTCGGCCGTCCAGCTACCGTCGTCCTGACGGGTGAAGTCCACCGTCAGGACCGTTGCCACGCCGGCGTTGTTGAAGACTTCCAGCGAGGTCGAGACCACGTCCGGGCCTGTCCCGTTGGTCGTGACGGAGAAGAAGTGCTCCGCCCAGTTCGTCGATCCCGTCTGGTTGCTGCCGTCGCTGATCGAAAGGCTGAGCTCCGCCTCGCCGGTCTCGTCCGCCAGGACCTGGATCTGCCCCGTGGCCTGGTTGAAGCTGACGGTCGACTGCCCCATGAGCTCGTCGACGAAGGACACCAGGTCCCCGACGGTGGTTCCATCCACCCCGTAGGTGAAGCTCGCCACGACCGGCGTGCCGTCCACCTGGGTTCCCGCCACCTCGATGGAATCTCCGATGACGTAGTCCGCCAGGTTCGAGGAGAGGCTCGAGAGGTCGGTCGTCAGGGTCGCCGGGTCCTCGGTGCCCTGGACGAAGTCGGACAGGCCGATCAGAGCCTTGAGGTCCTTGCCGGTCTCCCCGGCGTCGACCTTGATCGTCGAGTCGAGTCCCGCACGGTCACTGACGAGCTCGATCTCGCCGGTGGGCGTGACCGTGGCCGTGACGTGATCGGTCTGGGCGTTGATCTCGTCGGCGATCTCCTGGGCGGTGATGGCGCCGCTACCGGCGATCGACACCTCTTCCGGCGCGCCGCCGTTGATCGTCAACTCCATCGTCCACGTATCCCCGGCGGGGATGTTGAAGGGCCCCTGGACCGAACCGGTCATGAGCGCCTCCGTTCCTTCCTGGAACGAGGAGGAGGAGGTCAGCTGCTCGGCCAGCGGCCCGGTGATGACGGCCGGCAGGTTGCCCGCGAAGCGCACGTTGGTCGTTGCCGCCGGTTGGCTGACCGCGCTCGTGTCGATGTTGAGGCGCTGCCCCGCGTTGTCGAGCACCCGGAAGCCGGTGCGGATGTCGACCATGTCTCCGTTGGCATCGATGCCGAAGGACCCCACCCGGCTGTAGAGGTTCTGCTCCCCGTCGTTCAGGGCGAAGAAACCGTCGCCGAGGATGGCCATGTCGAAGGTGCGCCCGGTCACGTCCAGGGCGCCCTGGTTCGTGCTGCGGTCGACCTGGGCCAGCTGGACGCCGAGCCCCACCTGGATCGGGTTCGTGCCTCCGATCGCCGTGGTGGGCGGCGTACCCGGGCGACGCGTGATGCTCAGGAGATCGGAGAACAGGGCGCGCGAGGTCTTGAAGCCGGGCGTGTTCGTGTTGGCGAGGTTGTTGCCGATCACGTCGAGCCAGCTCTGGTGGGCACGCAGGGCGCCGAGGGCGGAGATGAAGGAACCGGGCATGGGTCTTTCCTGGAGGCTGTGGGTCTAGTTGCTTTCGCTGTCGCTGTCGGTTCCGGAGTCCGATTCCGATTCGGTCCCGGCGTCGAGGATCTCGTTCACGTAGCCGAGCGGCACGTCCTGGCCGTCGATGTTCAGGAGCGCCGTACCGTTCTGGACCTTGACCGACTCCACCGAACCGGAGGAAGTCAGGCCCGTGCTCGGGTCGCTCCAGCGCACTTCCTTGCCGATCAGAGCGCTGCCCTGGGTCAGCTGGGAGAGCGCCGCATTGGACTGGTTGAGGGCGATCATGGTCACGATGTTCGTGTTCAGCTCCTCGAGCTGATCCAGGGACGAGAAGTCCGTCATCTGGGCCATGAAGTTCTCGTTGTTGAGCGGCTCGAGCGGATCCTGGTTGCCGAGCTGTGCCACGAGCAGCTCCAGGAAGTCGTCTGAGGAGAGCTCGTTCGAGCCCCCGATCTGGGAGCCCGTGAAGAAGCCGTCGTTGGCGGATATACCTGAGATGTTCATGGAGCGTCTCCGTTCAAGCGTACGTGTCGACTCCCGATGAGTCCGGGAGGTGGGTGTCTTCGGTGTGCAGATCCGGCTCCGGTGCGGGAGCCTGTTGTGCGGGAGCGGCGGAGATCGCTCGCAGGACCGGCGCGCGCTCTTCGTGACGCGAGCTCTCCCCGAAGCTCTGCTCGAGCTCGAAGGAACCGGTCTCGATGCCCTGGTCCGAGAGCATCGAGAACAGCTCCGGCGCGTGTTTCTCGAGCAGCTCCAGGGTGGCCGGGGACTCGGCGCGTACGAGGGCCGACAGGCGCCCGCCTTCGAGGCGCACGCGGATCGAGAGGCGACCCAGCTCGGCGGGCGAGAGATGCACCGTTGCCGAACGCATGCCGGGGGCCAGGGCCACGCGAATCTGCTGCAGGATCTCGGCCGCGCGTTCGAGGGGCAGAGGATCGGCGGGTGCAGGGACGGACTCGGGAGCCTGGGGCAAGGCGGCACCGCTCACCGGGTTGCGCCCGACGCCGTTGACCACGGGCAGGGCGGCGGGAGAGGCGGACGCGCTGACGGCTGCGGGGGCGGGCACCGCCGCCGGTGCGGCCGTGGAAGCAGCGGATCCCGTCGGCACGCCGGGCTGGCCCGCCGCGACCTGGGACGGAACGGGGCCAGGATGCGCGGCCTGACCCGGGCCCCGGTCCACGTTCGCCGGGGGTCCCTGGACGGGAACGGCCGTCGGCGACTCTTGCGGTCCTGACTCCTCCGTCACCGGGTGCGGAACCGCGAGCGCATCGGCCTCCTCCGCCAGGGGCGGGGGGGCATCGCTGAGGGGGGGAGCGTTGGAGCGCTCGGGGTTCTGCGGATCGTGCTGGTGGTAGTCCTCGAAGGCCGCATGCCGCGCCTCGCGGCGGGCTGCGAAGTGCCCGTCGGAACGATCGTCGACGGCGCGCGCGCCGCCCTGTCGCTCCACGGCCCGGTCGACCTCTTCACGGAAGAGCTCTCCGGTTCGCGGCAGGTCAGGGTGTGCGGGGGGGCGCTCCGTGCCGAGCACCCCCCCGCCTGACCCCAAAGTAATGGGACTTCGAAGGGTCTCCATAGCGCTGGCCAGAGATGCAAGAGCGGTGCCAAGTGCCGAGCGGGCTCAAAAACGCGCTCGCAGGCCCCAGGAGAGGCTTCGCCTTTCGGACGGCGGTCCCGACCGGAAGAAAAAGAGAGCAGGCCTGGTAGCCTTTTCCCCACCTCCAGGCCCGAGCCGTCCCCACGCTTCCCGGGAAACCCCCCATGATTCGTCCCCGCTGTTCGCGCGAGCTGTCCCCCGCCGGTGGGAGCGCCAGGTTCCTGGCCCTGGCCCTGTTCGCGGCCGGTGTCCTGGTCGCGCTGCTCCTATTCAAGCCCGGGGGCGGCTCGAAGAGCGTCGTCACCGAAAGCGCACCGGATCCGGCGCCCAGGCTGTCCCCGGATCCCAAACCCCTGCCAGAGCCGACCCGACGGGAGCTCGACGTCCCCACGGCCCCTCCCGCCGAAACCGCGCAGCAAGAGCGGCCCGCGGTACGTCCGCCGGTGGGAACGGCCCAGGCCCGCGACCTGGCACTCGAGGAGCGCATGCAGCGCTTGCGGGGACTGATGCCCGGTCAGGAGTCGGGGGAACGACTGGCCCTGGCCAGGGAGATCCTGGGCGAAGACGCCCCGGGCCCCCTCGCCTCACGGGCCTTGAACGTGCTGGCCGAGCTGGACCCCGAGAGCGCGGCCGAGGAGTGTCGGCGGCTCCTGGCGGACCTGGACGGCGAGCCCTACCTGGTGAGCATCGTTCCCCAGGTGATCCGCTCGCTCGAAAAAGAGGGCCCCTACCTGAGCGACGAGGACCTGCGTGCGGCCCTGGAGACCGAACGGGCCGAGGTTCAACTGGCCGCGGTGCGAGCCCTCGAAGCCCGGGGGGACACGACCGTGACGGGTGCCCTCGTGCTGCGGGCCCAGGAACGGCTCGAGAGCGACGATCCTCTGGAACAGATGCAGGCCATCTCCCTCTTGACGCGCATGCCCGGTCCCGAGGCACGTCCGGTGGTGCTGGGTCTGCTCGAGCATGAGAAGGAAGAGATCCGCCTGCGGGCCCTGCAGGGGCTCGGCATGTCTTTCCAGGACGAAGACCTGGAGGAGGTTCTGCCGCGCATGCTGGACGACCCCTCCGAACGCGTGCGCGACATCGCCCAGCGCATGCTTCGGCGCCAGGAGATGCGCTCGAACGGCGGGCGCTAGGCCGGCCGTTCGCGCACTTCGGTCCCCCCGTCCTCGTCGCCGATGACGAGCACGTGGGCCAGGCCGCAAAACAGGCCGCTCTCCACCAGCCCCGGGATCGAGCTCAGCTTGCGCTCGAGCTCGGGCGGGTCCGCGATCCCCGCTTCGAAGCGGCAGTCCAGGATCTCGTTGTCGTCGCCGAGGATCGTGAAGCCGTGGCCGTCGGTGTCGTCCGAGTCGGGGAGCGGCCCGGTGCTGGTGCAGCGCAGGAGG
>JAUIEE010000177.1 GCA_030428965.1 bacterium
GAGATGGGCCGGCAGACGCCGGTACCCGGCGCCAGCGAAGCCCTGGTCGAAATTTCCGAACATGCCGAGCTCCTGATCCTGACCAACCTCACCTACCAGGAAGAACTGCTCGTTCCCATCGTCGGGTTCGGCGTGCACTCCACTCCGGAAGAGACCGTGCTGGGCAGCGATGCTCCCCTGGCGACCCTGCCACGACTCGGAGGTGGCGACGTTCACTACGGCCCCAAGGGGGAGGGCATCACGGCCATCCTGTTCTGGTCCTCCTGGTGCCGGCACTCCAGCGATCAGGTCCTGGCCATGGAAAGCCTGGCGCGGCAGTACCCCGACAAACTGAACCTGCAGCACGTGAGCCTGGACGGCTACCGTCCTGAAGAAGAGATCCTGGCCACCGCGCTCGGCTGGAACGCGAAGAACGTCGGACACGATCCCGAGGGGGTGCTGGCCCAGGCCTACGGCGTGACGACCGTCCCCACCCTCGTGCTCCTGGACCGAGGCGGTCGGACCGCCGCGGTCGAAGCGGGTTACTGGAACGGTTTCGAGAAGGCGATCCAGACGCGCATCGACCTGCTCCTGAAAGGACTCACGAACCAGGGCCTGCCCGACAACGCGAGCGGGGCAGCCCGACGCCGACAGAGCCTGGCCTGGAAGAAGGCTCCCGACGTCCCCCTCGGCCAGCCGGCGCTCGTCTTCGAGTCGGCGGATCAGTACACCGGTACGGGCCCGCGACAGGCGCCCGTCTCCTACCGCCTGCACTTCAAGAACCTCGGAAACGCACCGCTCGAGATCGAGGCCGCCACCGGCAGCCCCGGACTCCACGTCGAGCTGCCGAAGGGGGAGGCGATCCCCCCCGGCGGGAGCGGCTGGCTGGAATGCAGCTTCGTCTCCCCGGGCTCGGATGGGCTCTACCACCACCAGGCGACCCTCCGCTCCAACGACCCGTTCCGGCCGGAGCAGCGCGTCCGGATCTGGGGCATGGTCGAAACCCCGTCCAGCAAGGACGGGTAGCCCCAGCCGGGGCCCTGGCCCCCCTCAGTGCCCGTGAGGGGGGATTCCTGGGGTTCGAACCCCATCCGGAGGGCGGTTCCGGGCCCAGCCAATCCCGGCTTCGGGGCCCGCGAAACCGGCCAATTTCCAGGAACCTGGTTTCCCCGGTCGGCTCCGCCATCCCTTATCATCGCACCTGCGCCACAGGCACGGGGGCTCCGTGCTCGGGGTGCGATTACCCAACCGAGGAAACTTTTCGGAGGAAGATATGAGTTCATTCCGATCGAGAGCGTCGCTGCTGTGTACAGCAGGCCTGATGCTCGGCTTCGCCACGGCCCCCCAGGCCCAGCGCGCAGCCACGACGATCTCTCAGCAGACGACGCTCAAGACCCGACTGGAGCTGACCGTTCTCGACGAGAACGACGTCCACTCCAACGCGGGCGTGTTCGTCACGGACGCCCAGGCTGTCGAGATCCAAGCGGCCTCCCAGCAAGGCGTCGGCAAGTACCTGTTCGAAGACGTCGACCGCAAGGTCGTCATCCGCTTCCCGGACCGTGGAATCACGCTCCAACCCGTGGAGCTGGTGCTCGACGAAGTCGCGGTCGTCAGCGTGACGATCGCCCTGGACGGCCAGGGCGGCGTCAAGTCGATCATTCAGAAGAACGTCAAGACCCGCAACAACCCGTTCGACGTCAAGCCCATCAGCGTCACCGCGCCGGGCAGCGCCTCGGGTCCCCCGGGCAACGACGACTGTGCCTCCGCCACCCCGATCTTCGACGGCGTGACGCCGTTCTCGACCGTCGGCGCTACCACCGACGGCCCCGCGGACGCCAGCTGCCAGTTCGACGGGCAGACCTACGAGGACATCTGGTTCACCTACACCGCGACCTGCGACGGTGACCTCCTCGTCAGCACCTGCGGCACGGCTGCCTACGACACGGACCTCGTGGTCTACGACGGCACCGACTGCGGAGCTCTCTCCCTCCTCGCCTGCAACGACGACACCACCGGCTGCGCTGGTTTCACCAGTGAAGTCGAGGTTCCCGTGGTTGCCGGTAACGACTACCTGATCCGCGTCGGCGGTTTCGACGTTGACGACGAGGGCACCGGTGATCTCACCATCACCTGCACGCCCTCCGGCGGCGGCGGCGACGACAACTTCGAGTGCGACACTGCGGCGCCCATCGCCTGCGGTGACTCGGTTACCCAGAACAACGACGGCGCGACGGACAACGATCCCGTCATCTCCTGCCGCGTCGGCGGTGGAGACACCTCCGCTACGCTCTGGTTCAAGTTTGTCGCCACCGACACCGAAGCCTTCATCACCAGCGAAGGCATCGACACCGTCCTGGCCGTCTACGACGGTGACTGCGGCAGCCTGACTGAGATCGCCTGCAACGACGACGATCCCAGCGGCGACCTCGGCCTCGGTTCCGCCGTGTGCGTCGAAGGTCTGACCGTCGACAACACCTACTACATCCAGGTTGGTTCCTGGAGCACCACGACCCGTGGAGACATCACCCTCAGCATCACCTGCCCGTGCCCGGCTCCGCCGGTGGGCCGCTGCTGCCTCGACCTCGACGGCACCTGCGTCGAGACGACCGAGGACGACTGCCTCAACGTCATGGGCGGTGAGAGCTGGGACGAGGGCCTCAACTGCACGGACGATCCGTGCCCCGTGGCCCCCGACAACAACCTCTGCGAGGACGCCGAGATGATCGCCGTGCCCTTCACCGGCACGTTCGACAACACGGCGGCCACGACCGACGGACCTGCCGTTCCCTGCGGTGTCGCTAGCGGCCCCTGGAAGAACGTCTGGTACAAGGTCACCGGTACGGGCGGTACCTTCACGGCTACCACCTGCAGTGCCGGCACGGTCGTCACCGACACCAAGATCAGTGTCTTCTGCGCTGACTGCGACACCCTGCCCTGCGTCGACGGCAACGACGACGACTGCACGGTTCCGCCTGGAACGAACACGTTCCAGTCGACCGTCAGCTGGTGCACGCAAGCCGGTGCCGAGTACCTGATCTCGGTCGGTAACTTCTCGGACTTCACCACGCCTGGCGTGATCGAACTGACCGTGACCGACGGCGGCGGCAGCTGCACGCCCGACGTCTTCTGCATCCCGGTCGGTGCTTGCTGCATCTTCGACGGTGCATGCGGCACCTGCGTCGAGCTGACCGAAGCCGAGTGCATGGCCGCTGGCGGCGTCTACAACGGCGACGGCACGGTGTGCTCCGGCAACCTGGTTGCCGACCCGTCCTTCGAGGACGGCGGCATCTGGTCGGAAGGCTCCACGAACTTCGGTGTTCCGACCTGTACCGTGGGCCTCTGCGGCACCGGTGGCGGAACCCCGCCGTTCGATGGCGACGTCTGGGTCTGGTTCGGCGGTATCTCCGGCGTTCCGGAATTCGGATTCGTTGAGCAGACCCTGTCGATCCCGATGGGATCGGACACCATGACCTTCTGGTACCAGCACCCGGTGGCCAGTGGCAACGGCGTGGACATCATGAACGTCCTCGTCGACGGTGGCGTGGTCGCCTCCTTCCCGGAAGGCGTCCTCCTGGATCCGCTCACCTGGACCCAGATCTCCGTCAACATCGCCGCCTTCGCCGACGGTGGATCCCACACGATCCGCTTCGAGGGTGACACCAACGGCTTCGACGGCATTGGTGCTCCCGCGGTCTGCAACTTCTTCGTCGACCTGGTCGAGATCGAGTCCGCTGGCGGACTCTGTGACCCGACCTGCGTCACCGTCGACTTCTCGACGGAAGACGACTTCTCGACCGTCCTGGCTGACGGACAAGACCTGTCGACTCCGCCGGAGTTCGGCAACCTGTTCGACCTGTCCGGTGCCGGTGCCAACGAAGGACCCGCGATCTTCGATTCGTCCGCTGGCGGACCGAACGATCCCGGCGCGGGTGTTGACCTCGACCTCATCGTCGACCAAGGCAACATCCTCATCCTTCAGGACTCGAACTCCGACTTCCAGTCGGTGGCCGGGTTCTTCGATGTTCCCAACGACGCCAAGTTCGGCGGCTCCCTGATCTTTAGCTTCAACCAGGGCACCCTGTGCGAATCTATCGATCTCATCGACGTCGACAATGTCCAGCCGGACTCTCAGACGGCGACCGTGACGCTTACGGACGGCAACGGCCTCCAGCGCGTCTACTCGGCGCCCGATGGCTTCACGGAAGACATCACGACGCAAGGTGGAACGGGTGTCCGCACCCTCGACCTGACGACCCTCGCCGCCCAGGCTGGCTTCGCGGCCTCCGCCACGGCGACCGAGGACGCGGGCTTCAACCCCTGCAACGTCGTCACCCTCGAGGTCAACCTCGCTGGTTCCTCTGCTGTGGACAACCTCAGCATCTGCACCCAGTAATCGTTGACTTGAGCTGTCACCCCTCGGGGTGACCTGAAGAGCGGGAGTCGGGCTTGCCCGGCTCCCGCTCGCAATTTGTAGACCTCTTGCAACCTCTCCCCCCCAACCGTGGCGCATTCCCCTCCCACGGGTTAGGACTTGGGCCATGGCCAAGACCACGCCGCCGGCCCGCCCTGCCAGCTCCCCCCGCTTGGGCCTGGGCCTCGTCCTGATCGCGATCTCCGCCCTGGCCTCCCTGGCCTTGACGCTGAAGCACTGGGGCTCCTTTCCTCTACCGGGGTGTGGACTCCAGAGCGCCTGCCAGCGCGCCAGCGAGAGCGCCTGGGGCACCGTCCCAGGTCTCAACTGGCCCGTGTCTCACCTGGGCGTGGCCTACTTCGGCGCCCTGGCTCTGGCCTGGCTCCTCACGCGCGGCCACCTCCCGCAGGCGCTGCGCTGGATCGTTCGACTCGGGGCCTTGGGCTCTCTGGTCTGGCTGACGGCCATGGTCCACGGCGGATACCTCTGCCCCTGGTGCCTCGGCGTCCATGCCGCCAACCTGGGTTTCCTGGCTCTCTGCCTTCGCCCCGCCGGCGCGACGGCCGCAGCGCCGGGCCTCAAGGTCTTCGCGGCAGGCCTCCTCTTGATCACCGTCGTCGGACTCCTACCGGCCGAGCTTCGCCACCGCCGCCTTCAGAAAGCCAACTCGCTGCAACAGTTCGAGGAGTCCACCCAGGCCATCCTCGGCTCCACGGAGTCTCCCTCCCGCCCCCTGGTGGGACGGCATCGGCGCGGACCTGCCCGGGCCGCCATCCGACTCGTGGTCCTTTCCGACTATCAGTGCCCGGACTGCAGAACGATCGAGGGGGAGATCGAAGAACTGTTCCGGTCGCGGGACGACATGGCCTTATCCGTCCTGCACTTCCCCCACTGCGGCGACTGCAACTGGAAGGTGGCCGAGTCCGGTCGCACGAAACATCCCAACGCCTGCTGGGCTGCAAGGGCCGCTGAGACGGCCAGTATCCTCGGCGGCACGGACGCGTTCTGGCGCATGCACGCCTGGCTGTTCCGTGAGCACGGCAGCTTCACCAAGGACGAGCTCCGCCGCGGGCTGGCCGAGCTCGGCTTCGAAGCCGCCGAGTTCGAGCGCATCATGACCAGCCCCGAAACCCTCGAGCGCGTCCAAGCGGACGTCGACGAGGCCGTTTCCCTCGGAATCTCGTTCACGCCCATGATCTTCATCAACGGGGTCGAGTTCCGGGGCTGGCAAAGTCCCGGTGCCCTAACACGGGCCGTGGAACGCATCGCCGCAGAAGGACCCGCGGCCTCGGACGGGAGGGACGACGTTCCCCTGCGTGGACTCGAGAAGTTCCTGAACGATTGGCGGGAGGAGCCCGAGCGCGACATGCCGCTCGACCCGAACGCCTGGGCCATCGGCCCGAACGACGCCGAGGTCACGGTCGTCCTGTGGGGCGACTACCGCGAGCCGAACACGGCCCTTCTGGACGCCCGCATGCGGGCTGCCGTGGAGGCCGAGCCCAGGGCGAGGTACGTCTACCGCCACTACCCGTTCGATTCCTCCTGCAACCCTTACCTCGCGCGGGTCGTCTACGAGAACAGCTGCATGGCCTCGAGTGCCGCCGAAGCCGCCGGAGCCCTGGCGGGTCCCGGAGCCTTCTGGGATTACCACCGCTGGCTGTTCGAGAACGAGGGCCCGCTCGACTCCGATCGCCTGCTGGCCCAGGCCGCCGCCCTGGGCCTGGACGTCGAACGCTTCCGGGCTCAGATGGAGGCGCCCCAAACCCGGGCGGCGATCCGAAGCGACGTCGACGCCGGCAAGAGCCTGGGCATCCCCGTGGTTCCGGCCCTCTTCATCCACTCACGCTTCGTGCCCCGCTGGAAACTGCGGGGGGAACAGGCCCCTGAGGCCATGCTCCGGGAGGCCCTGGAGTCCCCCTAGGGAGACCCGAGTCCCTGAAGCTCTTCAATCCCTGACGCTCCTCGGGAAATTCCCTCGGAGCCGACGCGCATGGCCCCTAGCCTGCCCGTGCTCCCGTTCTACGCCCCCGACGGGCGAGCCGTGGGCCTTCCCCTTGCCCCGAACCCCTGTGTGCCCCATGACACGTCTCCTCCGTGCCCTGCTCCTTCTCCCTCTCAGCCTTCTGGGGGCCTCGACGGCCTCGGCAGAAGATCCCGAGGCCCCCGAGGCCCCCGAGGCCAAGGTGCCCGTCGAGGTCCTGGAACTCGAGAACGGCATGCGCTTCCTCCTGGTCCAGCGCGAGAACATGACCACGATCTCCGCCGGCTGGGTCGCGCACGTGGGCTCGGCCAACGAGCGGCCGGGCATCACCGGTCTCAGCCACCTGTTCGAACACATGATGTTCAAGGGGTCCCACGCGATCGGGACCCGGGACATCCAGCGTGACCTCGAGATCCTCGAGGAACAGGAAGCTCTTCAAGAAGAGATTCGACAGATCTACCGCGAACAGAGAGCGCGCTGGCGCAGGGGAGAAATCGACGACCCCTATGCCGAGGAGCTGCGCTCGGAGCACCAGATCGAACTGGAGCAGCGCTTCCAGGCGCTCGTCGACGAGCAGCGCGAGCTCATGGTCAAGGACGAGTTCGACAAGATCTACACCAAGGCCGGCGCGACCGGCATGAACGCAGGAACGACCCAGGACATCACGATCTACTTCATCACGGTGCCGGCCAACAAGCTCGAGCTGTGGTGCTGGATGGAATCGGACCGCCTCCACACCCCCGTGATGCGTGAGTTCTACTCCGAGCGCGACGTGGTCTACGAAGAGCGCCGCCTGCGCACGGAGTCGACCCCGACCGGAGAGTTCGACGAACAGTTCGACGCCATGTTCTGGCAGTCGCACCCCTACGGCTGGCCGGTCGTCGGATGGCCCTCCGACCTGCGGGTGATCACCAAGGAGCAGGCCGACGAGTACTACGACACCTACTACGCCCCGAACAACCTGACCGGGGCCTTGGTCGGCAACTTCGAGCTACAAGAGGCCAAGCAGCTCATTCAGCAGCACTTCGGTCGCCTGGAACGTGGTGCCCAGTCACCGCCCGACGTCGTCACCTTGGAAATGGAGCAGAAGGCGGAGAAGCGCATGGTCGCCGAGTGCGACTGTCAGCCGCAGATCGCCGTCCGCTACCACACGGTTCCCTTCATGCACAGGGACTCCTACGCCCTGGACGTTCTGGCGGGACTCATGAACGGGCGCACGGGCAGACTCTACAAGGCCATGGTCCTCGACCAGGAGATCGCTTCGACCACGACCTGTGGACAAGACTCAGCCAAGTACGCGGGCTCTTTCTCGTTCTCCGCCCAGACCAAGGGCGAAGGAACGCCCGAGGCCCTCGAACAGGCCTGGTACGCGGAGCTCCAGAGGCTCATCGACGAGCCGATTCCGGAGCGAGAGCTGACCAAGGTCAAGAACCGCATCGCCGCCGACGCCTTCCGGCAGCTCGAGAGTCCCTTCTTCCTCTTGATCCAGCTCCTCTTCTACGACGGGTTGGGTGACTGGAACTACATCAACACCTGGGCCGACATCACGCTTGCGGTCACGGCCGAGGACGTCAAGAGGGTGGCCTCCGAATACCTGACCCTCGAGAACCGCGCGGTCGCCCTCTACTACCGACAGGACGGTCCCGTGGCGGAGATCCCCGCCGAGTTCGCCGGTCTGGCTCCCGATCAGCTCCAGATGGTCCAGGCCCAGGTGACCGAGCTCGAGAAGATCGAAGATCCTGGACAGCTCGAGGAGATCCTCGCGGGCATGTCTGCCCAGAAGGATGCCGTACCCGAGGAATTCAAAGGGGTTGTCACCGCCCTGGAGACCTGGGTGCACAACCGCATCACGGAGCTCAAGGACGCGAACGCCGAGGCCATTCCCGCAAGCGCCCCCGCCGAAGGAGGTCAGCAATGAAAACCACCCAAGCCATCGCCCTCATCACCCTGACCTGCTGGCCTCTCTCCCCGGTCGAGGGGCAAGAGACCTCCATCGCCGCCCACCCATCGGACCTCGTCTACGGCGAGCTCGACTTCCAGGTCCCCCAGGCGAGCGACTATCGACACGTGCTCTCGAACGGGGTCGTGGTCTACGTGGCCGAGGACCACGCGCTGCCCCTGGTCAACCTCGGCATCACCGTGCGCGTCGGCAGCTTCCTGGATCCCGACGGCAAGACCGGTTTGGCCTCCATGACCGGACGTATGATCCGCCGCGGCGGCACCCTCGAGCGGAGCGCGGAGGAGTTCGACGAGGAAGTCGACTTCCTGGCGGCCGACATGGGAACGTTCAGCGGAACCGACTCGGGGGGAGCCAACCTGAACTGCATCCGGCAGGTTCTGGACGAGTCCCTGGCCCTCTTCTTCGAAATGCTCAGGACCCCGGGGTTCGACGCCGAACGCCTGCAGGTCGAGAAGGAGGGTCTCATCGAGCGCATGAAGCAGCGCAACGACAACCCCGCTGGAATCTCCGCCCGGGAATGGGATTGGCTCCTCTATGGCCGCGAACACTACTCGTCCCGTGTCTCGACCCTGGCCGATGTGGAAGGGCTCGGCGCTTCCGACCTGGCCCGGTTCCACGCCAGCTATTGGCACCCGGCCAACATGAGCATCGCCGTCTCGGGTGCCGTTTCCGCCGAGGAGATCCTGGCCAAGCTCGAGCAGCACTTCGCCGGCTGGCCCGCCTCGCAAACGTCCGTTTCCTGGCCTCCCCCCCTGCCGACCCACCAACCCCGGAGCGGCGTCTACCGGATCGAGAAGGACATCCCCCAGGGCAGGGTCGTCCTGGGGCACATGGGTCTTCAGCGCACAGACTGGGAGGACCCCGACGCCTTCGCCCTGCAGGTCATGAACGACATCCTGGGCGGCGGCGGCTTCACCTCACGACTGGTCAAGCGGATTCGCTCCGACGAGGGTCTGGCCTACAGCGCTGGATCCGGCTTCGGAATCGACCCGTTCCTGCCCGGGGCCTTCAGCGTCCAGTACCAGTCCAAGAGCCCGACGGTCGCCTTCGCGGCCAAGATCGCCTTGGAGGAAATCGAGCGCATCCGCCAGAAACCTGTCTCCGAGGAGGAGCTCGAGATCTCCAAGAACTCCTTCATCGATGCCTTTCCGCGCAGCTTCGAGGCGGCGAGCAGCATTGCGGCCACTTTCGTGCAGGACGACTACGTCGGTCGACCCCACGGGTACTGGGACACCTACCGCGAGCGCATCCGGGACGTGACCGCCGAGGACGTTCAGGCGGTCGCCGCCAGGTACCTGAAGCCTGAGGACCTGATCTTCTTGGTCGTGGGCAAGTGGTCCGACATCGCGCCTGGGGACCCCGACGGCCGTGCGTCCATGGCCGAATTCCACGGAGGGGAGTCCACCCCCCTACCGTTGCGGGACCCCCTCACCCTGGCGCCCATGAAATAGGCCTTCAGGGATTGCCGCCCCACACCGTGGGGCCGTCCTTCACCTGTTCCATTTCCTGCACGGCCGCCTCGTGTCGCGCCAGCGCGGCCGATGCGTGCGTGGCCTGCAGGAGCTTCTGGACCGCGTGGGCCTCGTCCGTCTGTCGCGAGACGTCGCTGGCCTCTTCCTTGTCCGTACCGCGCCCGGTGATCATCGCCAGGTCGGCCACGACGTAGGTCCCCGTTGGCGTGGGCCGGAACTCGCAGGTCACCTGAAGGATCGGCACCTCCCGCTCCCTCCAGAAGAAGAGGGACGTCTCCGGCGTTCCTGCGCAGGAGAAGCGGGCGCGGCGGTCGTTGCCCCCTTCCCAGTGGAAGCCCCTACGCAGGGCCTCCTCCCGCAGAAAGGACGCGATC
>JAUIEE010000178.1 GCA_030428965.1 bacterium
CGCGATCTTCCAGATGCTGAGCCACGGCTTTATCTCCGGCGCGCTCTTCCTCTGCGTGGGCGTGATCTACGACCGGATCCACACCCGCGAGATTGACGCCTATGGCGGCCTGGTGAACCGGATGCCGGTCTATGCGCTGGTGTTCATGTTCTTCACCATGGGAAGTCCCGATCGCATCACGGGAGCCCCTTTCGCCACACGCTCCGAAGTCATCGCGACGGATGGCATGGCGGCGACCAGTCAGCCCCTCGCGACCGAGATCGCGCTCTCGATCCTGAAGGACGGAGGCAGTGCCGTGGACGCGGCCATTGCTGCCAACGCGGCCTTGGCCTTGATGGAGCCCACGGGCTGCGGACTCGGCGGAGACCTGTTCGCCATCGTCTGGGATGCTTCGGAAGAGAAGCTCTACGGCCTCAACGGGAGCGGCCGTTCTCCCCGTTCCCTGACGCTGGAGATCTTCCAGGAGCAGGGCCTGGACGAGATTCCCAGCCACGGCGTCCTGCCGGTCACCGTTCCCGGATGCGTCGACGGCTGGTCCGAGCTGCATGGGCGCTTCGGCCGCCTGCCCCTGAGTCGAGTGCTCGCGCCTGCGATCGACTACGCACGCCGGGGCTTTCCGGTCAGCGAGTTGATCTCGCACTACTGGAACCGAAGCGTGCCGATCCTCGAGGGCTATCCCGGCTTCAAGGATCAGTTCATGCCGGACGGCAAGGCGCCGCAGGTAGGGGAGATCTTCCGCAACCCGAACCTGGCGAACACGCTCGAGAAGATCGGCGCCGAGGGAGCGCAGGTCTTCTACAAGGGAGACATCGCGCACACGATTGCCGCGTTCATGAAGAAGCACGGTGGCTTTCTGTCCTACGCGGACCTGGAGGCGCACACCTCGGAGTGGGTCGAGCCCGTGTCGACGAACTATCGGGGCTACGACGTTTGGGAGCTACCCCCGAACGGCCAGGGGATCGCCGCGCTGCAGATGCTGAACATCCTCGAGGGCTACGACCTGGCGTCCATGGGATTCGGAAGCCTCGACTACCTGCACCTCTTGGTCGAGGCCAAGAAGCTCGCTTTCGAAGACCGCGCCAAGTTCTACGCCGATCCGAGCTTCCACGAGATCCCCGTCGCCGTCTTGATCTCCAAGGAGTACGCGGCCGAACGGCGCAAGCTCATCGATCCCAAGCGCGCGTCCACGAGCTTTCCCGCCGGCAATCCGGTGCTCGAGGAAGGCGACACGATCTACCTCACGGTGGCGGACAAGGGCGGCAACATGGTCTCGCTCATCCAGAGCAACTTCCGGGGCATGGGGTCGGGCATGGCCCCCGATGGGCTGGGGTTCATCCTGCAGGACCGCGGAGAGCTCTTTGACCTGCGGCCGGGCCACTTCAATTCCTTCGCCCCGGGCAAGCGTCCCTTCCACACGATCATCCCGGCCTTCGTGACCCTGGAAGGCAAGCCGTGGCTGTCGTTCGGGGTGATGGGCGGCGCCTTCCAGCCCCAGGGCCACGTGCAGGTCCTGGTGAACATGATCGATTTCGGAATGAACACCCAGGCCGCAGGCGATGCGCCGCGCATCTCCCACGGCGGTTCCTCCCAGCCCACCGGTAGCCGCATGGAGAACGGCGGGGAGGTCTCCCTCGAGTCCGGCTTCGATCCTGCGGTGCTTTCCGGCCTGCGCAATCGCGGTCATCGCATCGCCGCCCTGCGCGGCATCTTCGGCGGCTACCAGGCGATCCGCTGGGATGCGGGGAAGGGGGTCTACTTCGGCGCCTCCGAGTCCCGCAAGGACGGCCACGCGGCGGGGTACTGAGGCGGCCGTCAGGCCTTCTTCTTCAGGCGCTCGACGGCGGCTCGCATGGCGTTCTGCGTCTCCTCGGAGAACCACTCGTCCATGAAGAGCTCGAGCTGCTCCTCGTCCAGCCGCCGGAAGGGGGCGACCAGGTCGCGCCGGGCGATGGCCCGCGTTCTTTTGAGGGTCTCAGGGGGAAGCTGCAGCAGCTGTTCGAGCCACTCCTTGGCCCGGGGCAAGACCCGATCTCCCGGCAGGACCTCGTCCACCAGGCCGATCCGCAGGGCTTCGTCCGTTCCCAGGAGGGCGGCCGTCGTGCACATCCGTTCGGCCTGCCGCCGACCGACGACGTGGACGGCGGCGGTGTGGATGGGGCGCGGCATGCGAACCCCGACGGCGACCTCGTTCAGCCCGATCTTGTAGGAACCCTCGGCCAGGATGCGGTAGTCGGCGTACAGCCCGAGCACGCAGCCGCCCGCCGGGCAGTGCCCCGTCAGGGCGGCCACGATGGGGATCGGCGACGAGGCCAGTTCCCGCAGGAGCTCGAAGAAGTCGCGCCAGGCGGCCATGACGGCCTCACGATCGAGCTGCAAGAAGAGCGGCAGGTCGAGGCCGGCCGAGAACATGCCCTCCCGACCGGAGAGAACCAGGGCCCTCGCCCCTTCTTCGACGGCGAGGCGCAGGGCCCGGGAGAGCTCGGCGATCAGCTGGGGGTGGATCGCGTTGACCGGCGGCCTGGCCAGTTTGAGTTCCACGATGGGACCGTGCTCGATGCGCTCCAGCATGTTTCTCGGGGGGCCCGGCCCCTCGGGGCGTGGAGCTTGCCAGCTGGGTCCGGGCGCGCCAACACTGGAGCCCGATTCCCCGAAGGGATAGTCTCTGCGGCGCGAACAAGAACCATGTTGGGACTCGCAAGCATTCTTCTGCTCGGGATCGGGGCGCAGTGGTTGGCGTGGAGGTTCCGCTTCCCCTCCATCCTGCTGCTCCTGCTGGTAGGCTTCCTGGCCGGACCGCTGAGCAACCAGAGGCTGCTCGACCCCGACAATCTGCTGGGCAACGCCCTGTTGCCGTTCGTTTCCCTGGCGGTCGCGACCATCCTCCTCGAGGGAGGGCTGACCCTACGCTTCCAGGACCTGAAGGGGGCGGGGGGCGCCGTGCGCAACCTGGTGATCATCGGTTGTCCGGTGACCTGCGTCCTGGCCACCCTGAGCGCGCGCTGGATCCTGGACATGGACTGGCGCCTGTCGCTGCTCCTGGGGGCGCTGCTCGTGGTGACCGGGCCGACGGTCATCGTCCCACTTCTGAGACACGTACGACCCTCTGGGATGGTGGGGTCGGTCGTGCGCTGGGAGGGCATCGTGACCGACCCGATCGGCGCGATCCTGGCCGTGCTGGTCTTCCAGACGATCCTGATCACCGAGAGCGAGGTCGCGGCCACGGCGGCGGCCATCGCCGGCCTGATGGCGCTCGTGGTCGGGACCCTGGCCGGCGGTCTCGGGGCCTTCGTGCTGATCCTCTTGCTGCGCCGCAACCTGGTGCCGGACTTCCTGCACACCGGCGTTTCCCTGGCCATCGGAATCGGCGTCTTCGTGGCCTCGAACTCCGTGCAGCACGAGTCGGGCCTCCTGTCGGTCACCCTGATGGGCATCCTGCTGGCCAACCAGAAGTTCGTGATCGTCGAGCACATCGTCGAGTTCAAGGAGAACCTGCGCGTGCTCCTGATCTCGAGCCTGTTCATCCTGCTCGCGGCCCGGCTGCCGATGGAGGAGCTCACGCGCTTCGACCTGCGCTCCGTGGGCTTCGTGCTGGCCCTGATCTTCGTGGTACGGCCGATCTCGGTCTACCTGTCCACGATCGGGGTCGGCCTCAACTGGCGCGAGCGCGTCTTCGTCGCCTGGATGGCCCCGCGGGGAATCGTCGCCGCGGCCGTGGCCGCCGTCTTCGCCCTGGAGCTCGGAGCCGTCGGCTATCCCGGCTCCGACCGGCTGGTCTCGGTCGTCTTCGCCGTGATCCTGATCACGGTCATGGTCTACGGCCTGACCGCAAGCCACCTGGCCCGCTGGCTCGGGCTCTCCGAAGGCAACCCCCAGGGCGTGCTGATCGTCGGAGCCCACGACTGGTCCCGGGAGCTGGCCAAGGCCCTCAAGGACTCGGGGATCCGGGTGCTCCTGACCGACACCAGTCGCAAGGACGTGCGTGCCGCGCGCATGCGGGGGCTCGACACCCACTACGGCAGCATCCTCTCGGAGGAGTTCGAGGAGTTCGTCTCCCTGGACGGCCTGGGCTACATGCTCTGCTTGACCCACAACGACCAGGTCAACTCCCTCGCCTGCCTGCAGTTCACGCCCTGGTTCGGAAGGGCCTCGGTCTACCAGCTGGCCCCCGAGGGGGACCTGGTCGAGGGCGAGGGGGGGGCCATGTCCAAGCACCTGCGCGGTCGTGACCTGTTCTCCTCCGAGCTGAGCTACTGGGACATCCATGCCCGCTTCCGGCGCGGAGCGATCGTCAAGGCCACCACCCTCAGCGACGAGTTCGACTACCAGGACTTCCTGAACCTCTACGCGGACGAGGACGCGCCGCCGATTCCGCTGTTCGTCGTCACGGAGGAAGGGCTGCTGAAGATCGCCGGCGGCGGCGAGGCTCTGGCGCCGGGAGAGGACGACACGGTGATCGCCCTGGTCCAGCCCGAGGAGAGCGAAGAGAAGGTGGCTGCGCCCGGGCCGACCGAAGCGGCCCTGCCCTGAGCCCTACTTCTTCCTGGGACGGAAGACCTGGACCACCTGGGGATCGCCCTCGAGGTAGGGGCCGCCGATCAGGTCGATGCAGTAGGGTACGGCCGGGAAGATGGCGTCCAGACAGGTGCGGATCGAACCGGGCTTGCCGGGCAGGTTGACCACCAGGCTGCGCTCGAGGATGCCCGCCGTTTGGCGGGAGAGGATGGCCGTCGGGACCCCTGCGTCGAGGGACGCCTTGCGCATGAGCTCGCCGAAGCCGGGCAGCATCTTGTGGCACACCTGTTCCATGGCCTCGGGAGTCACGTCGCGCGGGGCCGGACCGGTTCCACCGGTGGAGCAGATCAAGGCGCAGCCTTCGGAGGCGAAGGAGCGCAGGGCGGCCGAGATGTCGGGGACTTCGTCCATCACGAGCCGCCGTTCGAACCGACAGGGCGTGGCGAGGTAGTCCTCGAGGGCCGCCTGGATGGCCGGGCCCGAGAGGTCCTCGTAGTCGCCCCGGGTCGCGCGGTCGGAAATCGTGAGGATGCCGATCTTGGGGAGGTCTTGGCTCATGGTCGTGGATTCGCTCGCTCGCCGAGGGTAGAACGGCCGGCGGGGCGCCCAGCATGCCGGAACCGAACGCGCATTCGAAACTTCCCGCTTCCTATTCGGAAGAGAACCTGCGGCGGAACCTGGCCGCGCTCGACCGCAAGGATCCGCGCCTGGCGGAACGTATCCGCTGGCCCGTCGACGACCGTCGCGTCGAGTTCGACGAACAAGGGCGCATGCTCTACCGCGGGCCCCGGCTGAGGTTCCCGGTCGCCGTGGGGGAAGGGGAGCTGGCGTCGCTCCTGGGCGATGTCGGCCAAGCCCCCACGTTGATCCTCGGGATCGGGTGCGGGGATCTGCTCGATGGGGTTCTGGCCCGGCGGTGTGAGCACGTCGTCGCCTGGGAGCGAGATCCGTGGATCCTGCGCCTGGACCTCCTGCGGCGGGACCGCAGCCGGGAGATCCGGGAGGGTCGGCTGCGCTATGCCCTGGGCGTCGATCTGGTCGGATACGCACCTGCGGCCTACCAGGTGCTGGAACACCCGGTCATGCGCCACGTGTACCCGAACGAGATCCGGGTGTTTCGGGCGGGCCTGGGGAGCCGGCGGGTGGGGCTGTGCGCCGGCGGTCTGTTCGTGGATCAGGTGGGGCGGGTGATGGACGGCCGCGGGCTGAGCGCCTGGACGCTCGACCTGGAGAACCTGTCCCAGGAAGAGCTGGCCCTGAGCGTCGAGAAGCTGCGACCGGAGTTTCTGTTCGCCATCAACTACACCCGCGGCCTGGCCGACTTCGCCAGCCGTCAAGGCGTGCCCGTGATCGTCTGGGAAGTCGATCCGACCACCGCTCCGCCCCACGCCGAGAGCGATACGAGCCTGACCTTCCTGTTCACCTACCGAAAGCAGAACGTCGAGCTCTACCGGCGAGCCGGCTTCGAGCACGTGCAGTACTTGCCGCTGGCAGCCGATCCCGATTCGCGCACGGCCCTGGAGGTCGAGGACCGAGTCGGCGTCTCCTTCGTCGGCTCGAGCCTGCTCGACACGGGACAGCGGCTTCGCGAGCGCTTTCTCCAGATGTGGAACACCTGGCGCTGCGGCGACGCGGCGGCCCGGGAAGAGGGGCAGGGACTGTTCGCCAGGATCCTGGCGGCCCAGCGCGCTGATCCCTCGCGCTTTGCGATCGACGGCCTCCTGCGGCGCGAGGCGCCGGAGTTCCTGGAGTGCTACCTGTCCGGGGGGCTCGGAGTCGAGGATCCCGCCATCCTGATCTCCGAGCTGGCGGCTTCCGAGAAACGACTCAGCTACGTCGCCAACCTCGGCACGTGGGACATGCACGTGTGGGGCGACCCCGGCTGGAAGGCGATCGAGAAGTACGGGGTGAACTACCGCGGCTACGCGGGACACCACCGTGAACTCAACCGCATCTACAGCGCCTCGGGCATCAATCTGGACATCGGCCGGCTCTACCAGAGCGACATCGTGACGATGCGCGTCTACGACATTCTCTCCTGCGGCGGATTCGTGCTCGCCGAGCACAGCGACACCCTGGCCGAGATCTTCGCCGTCGGGGTCGAGCTCGATACCTACCGCAACGTGGGGGAGTTGAAGGCCAAGGTGGAGCACTACCTGGCCCATCCGCAGCTGGCCCGGGCCCTGGCCGAGGAGGGGCAGCGGGTCGTGCACGAGAAGCACACGATCGAGAGCCGCCTGGGCGTCATGTTCGACGTGATGGCCCGCTCCCTGGCCCCGGCCGCAAAGGCAGGCGAGCCTTCAGTCCCCGACCAGGACGCGTAGCTCCTCGAGGGGAGAGTTCGGCCCCACGGGAAGCCGGGTGGTTCCCGCGGGCACGTCGGCGCTTCGGATGAGCTCTTCCAGCACCAAGGTGCGCACGCTCCCGTCCGAGTACAGCGCGTTCATCACACCGTCGTGGTTCAGGCCTCCGGCGTTGTCGCAGGCCAGGAGGAGGTACAGCTCAGGTCCCCCCGCGGGAAACTTCTCCACCGGGTGAGCGCTGAAGTCCCGTCCGGCGTAGGCGGAGTGAGCGCCGCTGATGGCCGTGCGGTCGGAGAAATCCCCCGCTTGCGGGTGGGCCTTGGGGCCCGGGCAAGTGAGCTTGGCTCGGTTCTCGGCCGTGTCCGGCCAGAAGCCGGTCGAGATCAACTGAGCGAAGAACTCCACGCCGGAGCCCTGGGGCACCTCGCCGCTCTGGTTGCGCTGGTCCACCAGGGCCCGGTAGATCCCGCGCATGCGGTCGATGCACACGTCGACGTCGCGCGGCACGTCCAGTCGAGGATCGTCGCCCTGGTTGCAGCCGAAGAGAAGACCGAGCAGGACGGCGAGCAGCAGGAAGCGATCTTTCATGGGGGTCACACCGTGTCGGGGCGCCGTCGATTCTAAGCCCATCTCGACCCTCCCGTCTGCCCTCAGCGCAGCAGGGCGCGGGGCAGGTTCCAGGCCAGGCCGACGGTGACCTGCACCGGGTCGAAGGGGCCCCCAGGACTCCGCAGGAGGCCCACCTCCACCACGGCGGAGACGTCGCGGTGGAAGTCCCAGCGGTAGCCAGCTGTTCCCGAGACCACGAGCCCCGACCCGACGTCGGCTCCGCCTCCGCCTGCGACGCCGATCTCCCCCATCACCGAAGCGTGGTGCTGGTCGAGGCCGAGGATGGGGGTCTCGTAGCGCAGGCCGAACAGGCCCTCGCCGTAGCCTCCGATGTCGCCCCCGTAGGCTCCGAAGGCTCGGCCCGTGGCGGTCCAGTGGCGGGTCAGGGGCTGATCGACGCCGACACCGAGCAGCTGCAGGCTGGCCGCGTGCGATCCTCCGTTCTTCCTCTGGATGCCGGAGTCGGGCAGGTAGGTCTTGTTCAGCAGGTAGACGCGCGAGTTCACCAGATGGGCCTGGGCGGGAGTCAGCCCGCTGCGGGCCAGTTCGGAGCGCGGATAGCCCCCCGCGAGCTCGGTGGTTTCGGTGGCCCAGCTCAGGCCGATCGAGAGGGTGTCGGCCTCGAAGTCTCCGTCGGGAAAGCGCGTCGTGCCCGCTCCTGCGAAGACGGAGAGGGCGTGGCCCAGCGCGGCCCGCAGGCCGGCCACGGCCTGCCAACCGTAGCCGCCCCCGGTGTCGACCCCACCGCCGCCGCTGGAGCCACCCAACACCTGGGCCTCCAGACCCAGGTGCGATCCGATCAGCGGGAGCCGAATCCCCGCACCTCCCATCGCCATGGCGAAGCCGTCCACACCGCCGCCCCCAGCTCCGTGGGCTTCCAGGGTCAGGTAGAGACGCCGGCCCAGGAAGTAGTCCACGCCGACACCCATGAGGTCCATGCGGTCGGTCAGGGGCAGGCCGGAGTTGTTGCGGGATCCCGCGTCCGGTGCGAGCTGCAGGAAGCTGGGGCGTACGCGCACCCGGCGGCGACGCAGGGATTCCGCGGGAATGGAGCGGGAAGTCCTGCGGCGGCGTGCGAGCAAGAGCTCGGACGGTAGCGTGACCCCGACGGCGAAGTGAGTGTCGTCCAGCACGCCGTCCCCGAGCTCGAGCTTGGCCGCCTCCAGGCGCAGGGCGAAGCCCTCGAAGGAGCGCTCGACGGCGATGTGCGGCCGTAGCATCAGGCCGTCGTTCTCTCCACCTCCTCCACCGCCGCCACCCCCGACGAAGAGACCGGCGTCGAGATTCCATCCGGGATAGAGCTCTCGCAGGTAGCCGGCCGTGACGCCGCCGACGAAGAGGCCGCCCCGTCTTCCCGTCAGGGCACCGTATCCCCCCAGGCCGAGGTAGAGCTCGGGCAAGGCGGGCATGGCCTGCAGCAGGTCGAAGTGAGCGCCGACCAGGCCCAGGTTCTCGTCGGAGTCGACGCTGAAGCGCTCCGCCGTCAGGCGCCAGCGGGAGGGCCTGGACTCCAACCCGATGTCCTGGGCGACCGACGGCCCTCCCAGGGCGAGGGCCGCCAGGAGAAGACCTGCGACCCGTTCAGCCGTCCGTCGGGGCGACCTTCTCGAGCAGCGCGTCCGATTCGGGGAACAGCTCCAGCCCCTGACGCCACACTTCCTTCGCCTTGGCCTTGTCGCCTCGGTTGAAGTGCAGGTTGCCCAGGTAGAGGAAGCTCTCGGCATGCCGTGGGGTCGGAGGAAGGTGGGATTGGGTCTCGATCAAGAGCTCGTACTGACGGATGGCTTCACCGCCCTTGCCGAGCAGCGCAGGCCACAGGGTCAAGGCGAAGGCCTTGGCCCGACGGGCTTCCCAGTGGTCCGGTCGATCCCGTAGCACGGCTTCGAAGGCCCTGTCCGCCTTCTCGAGATCTTCGGTCCTGCGGTCGATTTCGATGAGCGATTTCTCGATGTAGGAATAGCCCGCGACCAGGTGCCACTGGTCGTTCTCGGGTTCCCTGGAGCGTAGGGCCTCGACCTCTTCCAGGACTTCCTCGACGCGCCCGACGTCGTGCAGCTTGGTCCACAGGGCGGCGAATTCGTCGCTGGTCTTGCTCGAGCGGAGCTGGCGCAGGATCCAGTCGAGGCTGCAGCTGCGCCAGAAGTCCTGCTCGTCCGACGGGGCCTCGCTGCGCCGCGGTGGGGCCGGCCTGGCCTGGCTCCAGCGCTGGAAGGCGGCTTCGATGGCCTCCGGGTCGATCGAGGCTTCGGGCACCCGCTGCGCCTGCGGGGGGGCCGCGGCGCGGCCTGCGCCCAGCGCTTCGACGTCTTCCAGCAGCCGCGTCAGGTGGCGCTCGAGCCCATCGATCGTCTCCAGGGCGGCGGAATCGGCCGAAACCTCGTGCCGGGGCTCCCGATGGAGCCAGGTGGCCATCCCCCCCGCCACGAGGGCGAGCAAGGTGCCTAGGACGGGGGCCGCCTTCATGGCCTCCATCCTAGGCTTCCCGGGGAACGTCCACGAGTCCCCGTGCCAGGCCGCTAGCGTGGACGCTCGTTGATCTCGAGCTGCTGCGCCAGCGCCCTGCCGTGGGCGACCGGGATGACCTCGTCCGACACGCCGTGCAGGACGAGCAAGGGCTCGGTGTACCCCGCTATCGCGTCGAGGTTGTCGAACTTGTCGATGATCACGAACGCGGGCACGCCCATTCTCGCAGCGATGGCGCTGACGGAGGTGAAGGTGGACTCTAGGATGAGCGCGGCG